>DASUHM010000091.1 GCA_036273515.1 Gaiellales bacterium | reverse complement strand
CGCGCGCACTCCTCGAGCGAGGTCGCCACGTACACCTCGACGAAGTTGCCGACGCTGCCGATCATGTCGCGGACCATGCCGCGGGTCTCGGCGTACGGGGAGATGGCGGCGACGATGACGCCGGCGCCGTGGCGGGTCAGGAGCTTCGAGACGAAGCCGATGCGCAGGATGTTCGCGTCGCGGTCCTCGCGGGAGAAGCCGAGGCCCTTGCTGAGATGCGTGCGAACGACGTCACCGTCCAGGTGGTCGACCAGGACGCCGCGCCGCTCGATCTCAGGCCCGATGATCCGGGCGATGGTCGTCTTGCCGGAACCGGACAACCCGGTGAACCAGAGGGTGAAGCCTTGAGTGTTCTCGTGCACGCTGCTCGTTCCTTTCCAAAGGAGTCGTGATCAACTCGTTGTGTATCAGTCGTGACCTCAGCGGCCGTGCAGGCCGCACTCGATCTTGCCCGTGCCACGCCAGCGTCCTGCCCGTTCGTCGGATGACGTGCCGTTCACCGACGTCGTGCACGGCATGCACCCGATCGACGGATATCCATGGTCGTGCAGGGTGTTGTACGGAATGCCGTGCCTCCAGATATAGCGCCACACGTCGCGACTTGTCCAGTCGGCAAGTGGCTGCACCTTGACGACGCCGCGACGGTCGTCCACCTCGATCTTGCGTGCGTTTTGGCGAGTTGTCGACTGTTCGCGGCGAATTCCCGTGATCCAGGCGTCCATCCCGCGCAGTGCCTGCTCCAGCGGCGCGACCTTGCGCATGCCGCAGCACGCGTCCGGATCCCGCTCCCAGAGCCGGTCGCCGTGGGCGGCGGCCTGCTGCTCGACGGTCAGCTCCGGCTCGATGCGCTCGAACTTGATCGGGTAGCGGGCGATCAGCTTCTCCCGCGTGTCGTAGGTCTCCGGGAAGAGGAGGCCGGTGTCGAACTCGACCACCCGCAAGCTCGGTGCCACCTCCGAGAGCATGTGGACGAGCACCGAGCTCTGCTTCTGCCACGAGCAGGTGAGCACGGCGCGCTCGCCGAAGCGCTCGGCCGTCCACCGCACCAGGTCCTCGGCCGGGCGCGACTCGAACTCGTCGGCGAGGCTGGCCGCCTCGTCGACGGAGATGGGCAGCACGGCGCTCATGCGCGGGGTACGGGCAGGTCTCGGAGAAGCAGGTCGGCCATGGTGTCGGAGCGCAGCCCGAGCCGCAGGGTCTCGAGCGGGATGACCTCCTCGGGCGGGATGTTGCCCAGGTTCACCTCGGGGCCGAGGTGGCGGATAAACCAAGCCTGCTGGTCCTTCTGCGGCGCCTCGAAGAGCAGGTTGTCGAGCGGCACCTCGTGCACGATCTCGTCGATCAGCCCGGAGCGCACCTCGCCCGAGCCGCGGAAGATGCCGGCCGTGCCGCCCTCGCGGGCCTCGGTGATGACCTTGGCCGCGCCGGCCTCGAGCTCCTCCTTGATCCACGCCACCCACTGGTAGGGGGCGAAGACGCACTCCGAGTCCTTCGAGCCGACCTCGGAGAGGACGACGAACTCCTCGGCCAGCGACGAGATCAGCTCGAGCTTGGAGTCGCGCTCGATCTGGATCGTCCCGTCCGACACCTCGACATGCGTGAAGCCGAAGCCCTGCGTCCAGCGCTTGAACTCGTCGACGCGGCCGCGCGCGATGGCCGCCTCGAGCAGCGTCCCGCCGCACATGACCGGGATGGCCGCCTCCTGGTAGGTGCGGATCTTCTCGGCCAGGTTGCGCGTCACGTACGACGTGCCCCAGCCCATCTTGACGATGTCGACGTAGTCGCCGGCGATGTCGATCATTCCCTGCACCTCGTGCAGGCTCATGCCCTTGTCGATGACGTGTGTCCAGCCCCGCTCGCGCGGCTTGGGAGGGCGCATCGGCAATCCCAGGAACTCCTCGACCATGGTCTATAACCTCGCGTAGATGGAATCGTCGAGCCGCCTGCGCGCCTCGACCTGGACGTTCTCGTAGAGGCTCTCGCCGTAGCTGTCCATGCCGACGATGAGCGGGCCGAAGTCGCGCACCCGGAAGCGCCACAGGCACTCCGGCATCAGGTCCTCCCACTCGACCTGCTCGATCGCCTCGATCTGGGTCGTCTCCAGGGCCGCGGCCCCGCCGACGATGGCCAGATAGACCCCGCCGTGCTCCCGCAGCGGCTCGAGCGCCTCGGGCAGGAGCCCGCCCTTGCCCATGATGGCGCGGGCGCCGTGGTCGCGGATCAGGCCCTCGGTGAAGCGGCTCATGCGCGCCGACGTGGTCGTGCCGATGCACATCGGCTCGTACGAGCCGTCGGCCAGCTTGCGCACGTTCGGGGCGGTGTGCAGGAGGGCCGCGCCGCGCAGCGGGATCGGCGGCTCCTGGCCGTGGTCGAAGATCCGGATCTGGGTGGCGTCGCGGATGCCGACGATCTCGCCCTGGATCGTGACCGTGTCGCCGGCGTGGAGCGCGCGGACGGCGGCCTCGTCGGTGGGGAAGGTGATCTCGTGGTGGGCCACGCTATGCCTCCCGGTCGAAGTCGACGGCGCCCGTCGCGGAGATGTGGGCGCTGGCCCGGCGGGCCGCCCAGCACTGGTAGTTGACCGCGACCGGGTTCAGGGTGATGTGGGTGTGGGCCTGCTCGACGTGGACGGCGAGCACGGTGGTGTCGCCGCCGAGGCCCATCGGCCCGACGCCGGTGTCGTTCAGGAGCGCGAAGAGGTCGGTCTCGAGCGCGGCCACGTCGGGGTCGTCGTTCTGCGTCCCCACCGGCCGCGCGATCGCCTCCTTGGCGAGGTGCATGGCCAGGTCGGCGGAGCCGCCGATGCCGACGCCCACGATCCCGGGCGGGCACGGCTTGCCGCCCGCGCCGACGATCGAGTCGAGCACGAAGCGCTTGATCGCCTTCACGCCGTCTGCCGGCACGAGCATCTTCAGGAAGCTCATGTTCTCGGAGCCCGAGCCCTTCGGCACGCACTTCACGTCGAGGCCGTCCCAGTCGGGCACGAACTCCCAGTGGATGTGGGGGATGCGGTGGCCGGTGTTGTCGCCGGTCGCCTTGCGCGTCAGCGTGTGGACGGTGTTCGAGCGCAGCGGGTGGTCGAGCGTCGCCCGGCGCGTGCCCTCGCGCAGCGCGATCTCGATCTGGGCCGGGTGCAGCGGGAAGCGCTCGCCGACGCGGGCGTAGAAGACGGCGATGCCGGTGTCCTGGCAGACGAGGTTGCCCCGCTCGTCGGCGACCGACACGTTGGTGTTGATCGTCTCCAGGATGCGCTTTCCGACCTTGTGCGTCTCGCGGCCCATGGCGTCGCGGAGGGCGTCACGCAGGTCCTGCGGGATGTCCTTGAGCGCCCACACGTAGAGGTGGGCGGCGGCGTCCTCGACGGCGGTGGCGAGATCTGTCGATGCGACGGTGCTCATGCGGCCGCCGCCCGTCCCGCCCGGCGCCCGAAGACGACGCAGTCGAGCAGCGAGTTCCCCATCATCCGGTTGCGCCCGTGGACGCCGCCCGAGATCTCGCCGGCGGCGAACAGGCCCTCGACGGTGGTCTGGCCATGCTGGTCGATGCGCAGGCCGCCGTTCTGGTAGTGCAGGACGGGGTAGGTCATGATCGGCTCGTGCAGCGGGTCGACGCCCGCCGCGCGGTAGCGGCGCAGCATTGTGGGGATCACCTCTCCGGCGATTTCGGGGTCGATGGCAGTCGTGTCGAGGTGCACGGCCGGGCGCCCGTCGGGCGTCGCCAGGCCGCGGCCCTCCTCGCACTCGCGCACGATCGCGGCGGCGACCGTGTCGCGGGGGGCGAGCTCGTCGCAGAAGCGCTCTCCCTCGGCGTTTCGGAGCGTCGCGCCGTAGCTGCGGCACGTCTCCGGGATCGAGAAGCCCTGGAGCGGCGGCGGCCAGGCGCCGCCGGTGGGGTGGTGCTGGAGCGCGTCGTAGTCGCGCACGTCGGCGCCCAGACCGCGGGCGAGAGCGGTCGCCTCGCCGGTCGAGCCGGGCTGGTTCGTGGTCAGGATGCCCGCGTCGTGGGCCTCCTTGTAGCAGCGGCCGCCGGCCGCCAGGACGACGGATCCGGCCTCGAGCCGGCGCTCCGTGTCGCCCTGGGTCAGGCGCGCGGTGAAGTGGCCGTTCGGCCGCTCGAGGGCGACGAGGGCGGTGTGATCGTGGATGGCGATGCCGCGCCGGTCGAGCTCGGCCCGCAGCGACCTGGCGATGACGTGGCCGGTGCGGTCGCCCACCTGCAGCAGCCGGGGGATGCTCGACCCGCCGCAGCGGGCCAGCCGGTAGCCGTCACCGTCGCGCGAGAACTCGACGCCGATCGACTCGAGCCAGGCGATCGCCTCGGGCGCCTCGGACGTCAGCACCGAGACCAGCTCGGGATCGGCCGTGCCGTGCGAGGACTCGAGCACGTCGCGGGCGTGCCGCTCCGGCGAGTCGTCGGGGTGCATGGCGGCCTGGATGCCGCCGTGAGCCATGCCGGTGTTGCAGGATGCGCGCGAGCCCTTGGTCACGAGGACAACCCGGGCGCCCGCGTCGGCCGCCGCCCATGCGGCGGCCAGACCGGCGCCGCCGCTGCCGATCACGAGCACGTCCGCACGCCCGGGGAGATCGCTCACGGAGCGGATGGTACCCAAGCCGTTCTAATCTGAAAAATAAGACCGGCTTATATCGGCCAGCTCGTCTGGATCGGCCGGAGCCGGCCCCGGTTTCCACGGCAGGACGAGCGGATCGCCGTCGTAGCGCGGGATCACGTGGACGTGGTAGTGGAACACCGTCTGCCAGGCCGCCGCGCCGTTCGACTGCATGATCGTGACGCCGTCCGCGCCGAGGCCGCGCACCGCGGCGCCGGCCAGGTGCTTGGCGGCCGCGGCGGCCGCGGCCAGGTCGTCCTGCGCCACCTCGTGCACGTCCCTCGCATGCGCCCGCGGGATCACGAGCGCGTGCCCGCGGGTGGCGGGGAAGATGTCCATGATCGCCACGACGCGATCGTCCTCGTAGACCCGCGTCGAGGGCAGCTCGCCGGCCACGATCTTGCAGAAGAGGCAGTCGTCCATGGGTGCCCTATTCCAGCACACGGCATATTCTCCCGCCGTGGCCGCCGCGCCCGACGTGACCGTCTCGATCGTCTCCAGCGGGGACGTCGCCCTGCTGCGCGCGTGCCTGGACTCGATTCCCGCCGCCGCGGAGGGATCGAGCGTCGAGACGATCGTCGTCGACAACGCGGTCGGCATCGCCGGCGCGGTGGCCGAGTCGCATCCCGACGTGACGGTGATCGCCGGCGGGATCCGGCGCGGCTTCGGCGCGAACCACAACCTCGCCTGCGCCCGGGCGAAGGGCCGGCTCGTCTTCATCCTGAACGACGACACCGTGCTCGACCCGGGCTGCATCGACCGCCTGCGCAGCTTCATGGACCAGAACGGCGCCGTCGCGGCAGCGGGGCCGCGCCTGCGGCATGCGGACGGGCGCCCGCAGCCGTCGGCGTTCCACTTCCCCACGCCCGGCCGGGTCGCGCTGACGACGCTCACGCTGCAGCGGGCCGGCTGGATCATGTCGGGGGGCGAGCGCATCCGCCGGGTCGACTGGATCCACGGCGCGGCCATGATGGTGCGCCGCGACGCCGTCGAGGGCGTCGGCGGGCTCGACGAGGGCTTCTACATGTACCTCGAGGACGTCGACCTGTGCCGGCGGCTGCGCGACCGTGGCTGGGAGATCGCCTTCTTCCCGAAGGCCGGGCTCGTCCACCACGAGAACTCCTCGACCGCCGCGGTGCCGATGCGGCGCGTCTATCAGCACGCGCGCAGCCGCGGCATCTACGCCCGCAAGCACCACGGGCCGGGCGGCGAGCGGGCCGTGCAGCGGCTGACCGCGGCCACCTTCCTGGCCCGGGCGGCGCTGGCCCGCGTCCTGCCCGGCTACGACGGCGACGCCGCCGCCCGCTTCCGCGCGCACGCCCAGGCCGCGCTCGACCCCTACGCCGAGCCCGCGATCGAGGAGGCGGCCGAGGAGCACAACCGGGGCGCGCTCGCGTGAGCGGCCGCGTCGTCGTCACCGGCGGGCTCGGCTTCATCGGCTCGGCGTTCGTGCGCGCGCTCGCGGCCGACGGGCAGGCGGTGCTGAACGTCGACGCCGACACCTACGCCGGCGACGAGCGCCGCCTCGCCGAGGTCGGCCCGGGCCTCGCCGAGACCGTGCGGATGGACGTCTCCGGCGAGGGTCTTGCGGAGCTCGTGCGGGCCGAGCGGCCGCCGCTCGTCGTCCACTTCGCCGCCGAGACGCACGTCACCCGTAGCGAGGACGACGGCGACACCTTCTTCCGCACGAACGTCGACGGCACCCGCAACGTGCTGGACGCCGCCGTCGCGGCGGGCGTCGAGCGGGTCGTCCACATCTCGACGGACGAGATCTACGGGCCGTGCCCAGCCGACCCGTTCCGCGAGGATCAGAAGCTGCCGGGCGAGGGCCTCGCGACCAGCGCCTACGCCCGCTCCAAGGCGCTCGCCGACGACCTGGCCCGCTCCTACGCCGGCCGGCTGGCGGTGGTGATCGCGCGGCCGACCAACTGCATCGGCCCCTGGCAGCACCCGGAGAAGGCCATCCCGCGCTGGGCCACCCGCGCTCTGCGGGGCGAGCGGCTGCCGGTGTGGGGCGACGGGATGCAGATCCGCGACTGGATGTTCGTCGACGACGCGGTGTCGGGCCTGCGCGTCCTGGCGGAGAGGGGCGAGCCCGGCACGGCCTACAACCTGGGTCCGGCCGGAGAGGCGGTGCCGAACGTCGAGATCGCGCGCATGGTCGCGCGGGCGGCGGGCGCCGGCGAGGACGCGGTCTATCTGAGCGCCTACGATCGCCCCCAGCACGACCGCCGTTACGCGGTCTCGACCGACCGGGTCGCGGCGCTGGGCTGGGCTGCCACGCGGACGGTGCAGGACGCGGTCGCCGAGACGGTCGCGTGGTATCGCGACCACGCCGGCTGGTGGCAGACGCTCGTCCCCGAGGCGGAGCGGCTCTATGCCGACTGAGGTCGTCCCGAGCCCGATCGACGGCGTCCGCATCTGGCGGCCGCAGGTACACGGCGACGACCGCGGCCGCTTCGTCGAGGTGTTCCGGGCCGCGACGCTGCCCGAGCCGATGGCGCAGTCGAACCACTCCCGGTCGGCCCGGGGCGTGCTGCGCGGCCTGCACTACCACCGAAAGCAGGCCGACCTCTGGTATCTCGTCGCCGGCCGGGCGCAGGTGGGCCTGGCCGACCTGCGGGCGGGCCAGGGCGTGCCGGTCACGCACTCGTTCGTGCTCGACGGCGAGACGCCGACCGCTGTGTACGTGCCCGCGGGCGTCGCCCACGGCTACCTGGCCCTGACCGAGATCGACCTGATCTACTGGGTCACGCGCGAGTACGACCCCGACGACGAGAACGGCGTCGCCTGGGACGATCCCACCCTCGCCATCGACTGGCATCTGGACGGGCCGCCGGTCGTGAGCGAGCGCGACTCCCGGAACCCCGGCCTCCAGTGGGATCTGATCCCCGCGTTCTCGTAACCGGGGGGGACGGCCAGGTCGGCCGCGCGCTGCGCCGGTTCCTGCCGGAGGCCGTCTTCCTCGACCGCGGGGCGCTCGACGTCCGCGACGCCGGCGCGGTGCGGGCCGCGTTCGGGCCCGGCGACGTGGTCGTCCACGCGGCGGCCATGACGGACGTCGACGGCTGCGAGCGCGACGAGGCCGCCGCCTTCGCCGCCAACGCCGACGCCGCCCGGCACGTGGCCGAGACCGGCGCCCGCGTCATCCAGCTCTCCACCGACTACGTGTTCGCCGGGGACTCCGACGCGCCCTATGCCGAGAGCGACTCGGCCGGCCCGATCTCGGTCTACGGCCGCTCGAAGCTCGCCGGCGAGCACGCGGTTCTGGAGCAGCCGGACAACCTCGTCGTGCGCACGTCGTGGGTGTACGGCGACGGCCGCAACTTCTTCCGCGCGATCCTCGCCGCCGAGCGGGCGGGGCGCACCTTGCGGGTGGTCGACGACCAGCGCGGCCGGCCGACCGCCGCAGACGATCTCGCCCGGGCGCTCGCCTACCTCGTCACCCTGGACGTCTCCGGGATCGTGCACGTGACCGGCGCCGGCGAGCCGTGCACGTGGGCCGACCTGGCGGAGATCGCCGTCGGCCACCCGGTCGAGCGGATCACGACCGCGGAGTTCGGGGCGCCCGCCCCGCGGCCGCGCTCGAGCGTCCTCGCCCTCGACCGGGCGCGCGCGCTCGGCGTGCCTCTGGCAGACTGGGCCGACTCGGTGAGACGCTACCTGGAGGGCGAGCGGTGAAGGGAGTCGTGCTGGCGGGCGGCCTGGGGACGCGCCTGGGCCCGATGACGGGGGTCGTGAACAAGCACGTCCTCGACCTGTTCGACGAGCCGATGATCCACTTCCCGATCCGGACGCTGCAGAAGGCGGGCGTGACCGACCTCGTGGTCGTCGTCGGCCGCCACGGCGACCAGGTTCGGACACTGCTCGGCGACGGCAGCGCGCTCGGGGTGTCGATCGCCTACGCCCACCAGGAGGGCGAGGCGGGCATCGCCGACGCGCTGGCCAGGGCCCGCGCCGAGGTGGGTGACGGGCCGGTGTGCGTGATCCTGGGCGACCAGGTCTACCAGGACGACCTGGCGCCGTACGTCGAGGCGTTCCGCAGCCGCCCGACCGGCGCGCGCATCCTGCTGAAGCAGGTCGAGGATGCCCGCCGCTTCGGCGTCGCCGTCGTCGCGGGCGATCGGGTGACGGCGATCGAGGAGAAGCCGGCCCAGCCCCGCTCCGACCTGGCGGTGACCGGCTGCTACATGTACGACGGCCGGGTCTTCGACATCGTCTCGACGCTCGAGCCCTCGGCCCGCGGCGAGCTCGAGATCACCGACGTGAACAACGCCTACATCGAGTCCGGCGAGATGGCGTTCGACGTGCTCCCGGGCTGGTGGGCCGACGCCGGCACCCACGCCAGCAAGCTGAAGGCGTCGATCCTGGTCGCGCTCACCCGCGGCGTGACGTTCCACGCCTGATCACTGCCAGGAAAGCGCGACCGGCCCGTCGGTGTGGCGGATCCTGAGCAGCAGGCGGTAGACCCGCAGTGGGTATGCCGCCGAGCTGAACCGCGGCGTGCGTGCCTCGACGACCTGCACATCGCCGAGGGAGTCGCGGATGGCCAGCGCGAGTCGGCGCCCGTCCATTCCGGCGGCGAGCCCCGCCACGGTGCCGGGGACGTTTGTCACATCCGCCCCGGCGAACCGGCCGTAGAGGTTGTAGCGGGTGATCGCCTCTCCCGATCCGACGATGACCTGCCGTGGCCGAACCCACGCGATCGACGGCGCGCCGGGCTGACCCCGGTCACAGTGGGTCGGGCCGCCGTGCAAGGTGTCCACGATCTGCACGCGGCCGGCGGCGTCGGCGATCGCGAGCAGGCCGCCGAAGGGGGCGTAGGCCACCGCCGCAGGGCGGCGCACCCCGCAGGCGCGTGGGAGGACGGCCGTCGAGCCGGCGATCGCGTTGTGCACCATCACGCGACCGCGGGCAGAGACGTAGGCGAACGCCTGCGAGTCCCAGCGCCAGCTGGGCGTTACCGACGCCACGTGGCGCGCGACGGGAAAGTCGTGGGTGCCGTTGCCATACATGTCGAAGAGTTGGCCGCCATGCGTCGTCCGAACCACGTAGGCGATGCGGATCCCCGCGGGCGCCCACGCTGCGGCGACCGGCGTCCCGGCGACCGCGTGCGAGAACCCCTGGCCGTGCTGCTGAACGCCAACGGCGCGTACACCGCCCTTCGCCCCGACGATCGACCAGATCGCGCCGGGGCTGAGCCCGTAGGCCGTCGCGGGCATGCCCTGGAGCTGCGTGCCGCTGCTCGCCGAGAGCCATACGCGGCCGTTCGCGGCCGCGGCGAAGGCGACGGCACCATTGGGGAGGACGATGCCGGGCCGCCGGTGCGGGCGGGTCTCCGTCCCGTGTGGATGGTCCGGCTCCGTTCCGCCGCCGACGAGCGGCAGCCCGCCGCCGGTCGCCGCCAGCGTGACCCCGCCGAACACGAACGCCACCGCGCAGGCGGCGGCGACCAGCACGAGCGGCTTGCGCGACCGTGTGCGCGGCGGCGGCAGCGCCCCGAGCGCCGCAGCGCGGGCGCATTCGGTCACGTCTGCGCCGGGCTCGAGCCCGCCCAGCGTGCGCTCCAGCCGTTCCTCAAGCTCGTCCGGCATCTCGCTCCCGTTCGTGTCGGCGCAGGTCCTCGAGCGCGCGGGCCAGTCGCGAGTGCACCGTGCCCACGGGCAGGTCGAGCAGGTCGGCGATCGCCGCCGGCGAGTAGCCGATCCCGTAGCGCAGGACGATCACGACACGGCGCTGCGGCGAGAGACCGGCGACCGCGGCGAGCAGCTCGCGGTCCTCGCCGGCCCGGTCGCGCCATTCGCTCTCGACGCGATCGAGCGCGTCCGGGCCGATCAGGCGCCGCTCGCTGCGCAGCAGGTCGAGCGAGCGGTTGACCACGATCCGGTGCAGCCACGGCCCGAAGGGCCGGCGCCGGTCGAACCGGCCGAGCGCGGCGAACGCGCGCTCGAAGGCGTCCTGGGCGACGTCGTCTGCCATGTCTCGCCGGCCGGTGACCGTGCGGGCTACCTTCCACGCGCCCGGCCAGTGGCGGGTGAAGAGCTCGGCCGCAGCCTCACGCGAGCCCTGACGGGCACGCGCCACGAGCTCGCCGTCGCCGAGCGTGTGCATCCTCACCGCCTCTCTTCCATCAACGGTACTACGCGCTCGGGCGCCGATCCCGTCCCCGGCGCGGGTCAGACCCGGCGGGTGACGTACGTGTCGGTGCGGTAGGCGAGACGCAGCGGCCGGGGCAGGCCGGCCACCAGCGCCCGGATCTCGTCGAACAGCTTCAGCCGCTCGGCCTCGGCGACCGTGGCGATGTAGCTGGTGGAGCCGATCCGGTCGACAAGGTCCTCGGTCCAGGGCGCGCAGCGCATCGACCCAGGGCACGGACGTGTCGAACGTGTTCCAGATCAGGCCGAGGCCGCCACCCGGCCGCAGGACGCGCGCGATCTCGGCGAC
This sequence comes from Gaiellales bacterium, assembly GCA_036273515.1. Lineage (GTDB taxonomy): Bacteria > Actinomycetota > Thermoleophilia > Gaiellales > JAICJC01 > JAICJC01. The sequence continues at coordinate 37,901 of DASUHM010000091.1, read as the reverse complement.
GGCGCGGTCGGCGTCGAACCAGTGGAAGGCCTGCGCGACCGTCCGCGAGGTCGAGCACCGTGACGCCCTCGCCGAGGCGGAGGTGGGCGGCCAGGTGGGCCACGGCCTCCGCGGGATGGCCGGGCCGTCCGCGCGCTCGTAGGCGTCTGCGGCACGGTCGAAGCCGCCCGCCGCGGTGGGATGCGTCGCAGCCATCGGGTCGGCACCCTGTCGCCGGGCGCGATGGACGCGCTACGCGCTGGGCGGCGTGCGCTCGTCGGGCGAGTCGCCCGACTGCGCCATCGTGGCGAGCACTGCCAGGCGGGCCCGCTCGGAGCCGGCCACCGAGGTGACCTCGCAGCCGACGCGGCGGCGGCCGTAGTGGGCCGAGGCGATGTGCAGCACCCGCACGCGCAGGCGCACGAGCCGGCGGTCGATGGTCGGCATCACCGAGAGCAGGTCGCCGGGGGCGAGCGGCTGGTCGGTGACGAACGCGAGGCCGTCGGCGGAGAGATCGGTCAGATGGGCGTCGAACTCGGCGTCCGACTTCACCTTGCGCGAGTAGAGCACGCCCACCAGGGCGAGGTCGCTCATCCGCGCCCGGGGCGACGTGCGCCGGCCGCTGCGGCGGCGGAGCCGCTCGACGGTCAGGTGGAGCGTCGCGGCGTGCTCGGACTCGTAGAAGAGCTCGGAGACGCGCATGTCGATGTCGTGGCCGGCACCCTTCTCGGTGCGCTCGCGGAGCCGCAGGCGCAGGCCGACGCGCACGCCGGCGACCGGCGCCAGGGCGTGGATCGTCTCGGCGTCGTGGCCGGTGATCTCGAGCGCGATCGCGCCGCCGTCCTCCGAGAGCATCTCGAGCCGGGTCGGAAGCTGCGACAACACCGAGACGGCCGTCTCGAGCATCCTCTGGGGGGTCATCCTGGCCACGGCCCGGTTATCGGCCGGAAAGGGCGGAAATGTAAGGCGGCGGCCAGTAGTATCGGCCGCGCAGTCCAAGTGGGAGGGAGAGCGCGTGGCGGTCGTCGAGGAAAAGCGCCAGCCGTTCATTCGGCAGGATGGGAAGGACAAGGTCACGGGGCTCGGCCGCTACACGGCCGACCTGGCCCGGACGGGCATGCTGCACGCCCGCTTCCGGTACTCCGATCACGCCCACGCGCGGATCACGCGCGTCGACACGAGCCGGGCGAAGGCGCTCGCGGGCGTCTTTGCGGTCGTCACACAGGACGACGTGCCGGACGTGCGCTACGGCGGTTTCGTCGAGGACCGGACACTGTTCGCCCGCGACGTCGTCCGCTTCGAGGGCGAAGTGATCGCCGCCGTCGCCGCCCTGACCCCGGAGATTGCCGACCGCGCGGTCGAGCTGATCGAGGTCGACTACGAGCCGCTTCCCGCCGTGGCCGATCCGGAGAAGGCGCTCGAGCCGGGCGCGGTGCTCGTGCACGAGGGCTGGGAGGCCTACTCGGCCAACGAGGACGTCGTCCGCGCGGGCAACGACTGCTCCCACTCGTCCATCAAGAAGGGCGACGTCGACGCCGGCATGGCCGGCGCGGACGAGGTCGTGAAGGAGCGTTACGTCGCCGACATGTCGCACGCGGTGCCGATCGAGCCGCGCGCCATCGTGGCCGAGTGGCAGGGTGACAAGGTCACCGTGTGGACGTCGACGCAGGTGCCGTTCATCGCCCGCTCGGGCGTCGCGACGACGCTCGAGATGTCCGAGGCCGACGTCCGCGTCGTCGTGCCCCACCTCGGCGGCGGCTTCGGCGGCAAGTGCGACTTCCACTACGAGGCGCACGTGGCGGCGCTGGCGCGGGCCGCCCGGCGGCCGGTGCGGCTCGTCTTCACCCGGCGCGAGGAGTTCGTCGCCCCCGACCACCGCCGCGAGGGCCAGGTGCTCGAGCTCGAGACCGGCGTCATGAAGGACGGCACGATCGTCGCCCGGAGGGCTCGGGTGGTGCTCGACAACGGCGCCTACGCCGCCGACGCGCCCTTCTTCCCCCAGCTGGCGGCGATGATGGCCGTCGGGCCCTACCGCGTCCCCCACGTCTGGGTGGACGCGCATCTGGCCTACACGAACACCACCCCGTCGGGGTCGGTGCGCGCGCCCACCGCGCCGCAGTCGTGCTGGGCGCTCGAGCTGCACATGGACTCGGTCGCCGAGGCGATCGGGCTGGACCCGGTCGAGCTCCGGCGCCGCAACATCGTCCGTCCCGGCGACGAGACCGCGACCAAGCAGGTGCTCACGACGATCGCCGCCGCGGAGTCGCTCGAGCGGGCGGTCGAGATGATCGGCTACGGGCGCGAGCTCCCGCCAGACGAGGCGATCGGCGTCGCGTGCGGGTGGTGGCCGACCTTCGCGCTGCCGTCGGGCGCGCACGTGAAGCTGCACGGCGACGGTTCCGGCACCATCGTCACCGGCGCGCAGGAGTGCGGCACCGGATCGGTGATGGCGCTGCCGCTGCTGGCCGCCGAGGTGCTGGGGATGCGGCCCGAGCAGTTCACCGTCGTCTACCAGGACACCGACGCCGGCCCGTGGGACGCGGGCGCGTCCGGCTCGCAGACGACCACGAACAACGGCCGCGCGGTGGTCGAGGCGGCCATCGACGTGCGCAACCAGCTGCTCGAGCTGGCCGAGGAGGTGCTCGAGGCGGCCCGGGCCGACCTCGAGCTCGTCGACGGGCGGGTGCGGGTGAAGGGCTCGCCCTCCACCGGCGTCGACATCACCGAGCTGGCCGAGAAGGCCGCGGGCGACAAGCTCCTGCTCGGGCGCGGGTCGGGCTCGCCTCCGGCTGCCCCGGATTGCGACATCTCGGGCTGCACCGGGCGCCTGGGCTCGGAGTCGTTCCTGGCGCCGACGTTCATGACGCACGCCGTGCGGTGCAAGGTCGACCGCGCCACGGGTGTCGTCCGGGTGCTCGAGGTTGCGGCCGCGCACGACTCCGGCCGGGTGCTGAACCCGATCGGCGCGAACGGCCAGGTCGAGGGCGGCGTCGCGATGGGCATCGGCATGGCCCTCTCGGAGGGCTCGCAGCTCTCGGAGGACGGCCGCCAGCTCAACCCCTATCTGCTCGACTACAAGCTCCAGACCGCCGCGGACGTGCCCTCGATCAAGGTGGAGTGGGTCGGCGAGCCCGACCCCACCGCCGGCCCGAACGGCGCCAAGGCGGTGGCCGAGCCGCCGTGCGTGCCGACCCCGGGCGCGGTGGGCAACGCGATCGCCAAGGTGGCGGGCCGCGTCCACTGCCTGCCGATGTCTCCCCTGCGTGTGTGGGAGGCGATGCAGCGATGAGCGCGACCTACACCGCCGCGGCGACGCTGCCCGAGGCCCTCTCCGCCCTCGCCGGCGGCGCCCGCCCGGTCGCGGGTGGCACCGACCTCGTCGTCGGCGCCCGCCAGGGCAAGGCGGCCCTGCCGGACTCGCTCGTGGCCATCCACGGCCTGGCGGAGCTGCGCGGGATCGGCGAGACCTCCGGCGGCGGCCTTCGCATCGGTGCGCTCGTGAGCCATTCCGACCTCGTCGGCCATCCGGCCGTGCGCGACCGCTACACGGCCATCGCCGATGCCTCGGCGATCGTCGGCAGCCATGCCACCCGCCACGTCGGCACGCTCGGCGGCAACGTCATGAATGCGTCGCCGGCGATGGAGACCGGCGGGCCGCTGATCTGCTTCGGCGCCGAGGCCGTGCTCGCCTCCCAGTCGGGCGAGCGGCGCGTCGCCGTCGAGGACCTGCTGACCGGACCGGGGCGCACCGACGCCCGGCCGGACGAGCTCCTCGTTGCGATCGAGCTCCCTGCCGCGACCGGAGGCAGCTGCTACGCCCGGCTCGAGTACCGCCGCCAGATGGAGATCGCGGTCGTCGGGGCGACGTGCAGCGTGACCCTCGACGGCTCCCGCATCGCGTCGGCGCGGGTGGCGATCACCGCCCTCACGCCGCGGATCGTACGCGTGCCGGGCGCCGAGGCGGCCCTCGCCGGCAGCGACGGAGGGGTGGATGCCGTGAAGGCCGCCGCCGATGCCGCCGCGGCCGCGTCTCAGCCCATCTCCGACGTTCGCGCCTCGGCGGACTACCGCCGGGCGATGGCCGCCGTGATCGCCCGCCGGGCCGTCGTCGCCGCGGTCGCCCGTGCCCGCGGCTCGAGTGAGTCGGTGCCCATCCCCGCCAGCCCGGCCCTGCACGGCGCCGATTAGTCAAGGAGGACGACGGTATGCGCTACGACGCCATCCTGAACGTGAACGGCACCGACTTCCCGGTCGAGATCGAGCCGCACCGGAGCCTGCTCTCGGTGGTGCGCACCGAGCTCGGCATGCCCGGCAGCAAGGAAGGCTGCGACGACTCGGAGTGCGGCGCCTGCATGATGCTGCTCGACGGCGAGCCGGTGAACTCCTGCTCGTTCCTCGCCCTGCAGGCGCAGGGGCGCAGCATCGTCACCGTCGAGGGGCTGGCCGAGAACGGGGACCTGCATCCGCTGCAGCGCCAGTTCCTCGCCCAGGGCGGCGTGCAGTGCGGGTTCTGCACGCCGGGCATGCTGATCTCGGCGAAGGCCCTGCTCGACCGCAACCCCGATCCCAGCGAGGACGAGATCCGGATCGCGCTCTCGGGCAACCTGTGCCGCTGCACGGGCTACCAGGGCATCGTCAAGGCCGTCCAGGCGGCTGCGGCTGAGATGGCCGGCGCCTAGTAGCGCACGACCCAGTCGGCCGTCCAGACGCAGGCGCCCGTGTGACCGAGGAAGTGCCCGCAGGCGCGGGCAATCCCGACGCGGGTGAACTGCGGCGAGAGCAGGATCGCCCGGTGCTCCGGGCTCCCCATCCACGCCTTGACGGTGTTCACCGGGCCGGCCAGCGTCCCCGTGCCCCAGGCGAGCGTCTCGCCGCCGATCCAGGAGTAGCCGGTGACGAATCCGCTGCGGATGATGCGGTCCTTGACCGTCTGGCCCGACGGGCTGGTGTGCGCGAAGTAGTCGCGCAGGATCATGTCATCCGAGTGGCGCAGGGCGACGGCGCGCAGCTGCGACGAGCCCCGCACGGTCCCGAGCCCGTACCTGACGCGGATCTTGTTGATGGCGACGCGAAGCGCCGCACGCGGTGTGAGCGTCTGCGCAGCAGCAGTGCCTGCCCCGATCGTCCCTGCCAGGACGACCGCGAGGACGACCACCACGAGACCCCTTCGTGGAACCCCCATGCCGCTCATCCTGGACTTCCGGAGCGCTCGATGCGACCCCGAATTGGCGCGACGCGCCTCCCCGCTTTGGCGTAATTCCTGAGCGGTTGTGCCTACCCCAACCGGGGGTTAGGCGGAGAAGAGCTGGGCCGGCTCGCGCGGCCGGGCCAGGTAGAAGCCCTGGCCCAGCGTGGCGCCCAGGCCGCGCAGCGTCTCGAGCTCGGCCGCGGTCTCGATGCCCTCGGCGATCACCGTCGCGGACACCTCGCGCGCGAACGTGAGGAGCGAGCTCGCCAGCGCCCGCCGGTCGGCGTCGGTGTCGATGTCGCGGGTGAGGGTCATGTCCAGCTTGATGTAGTCCGGCCGCAGCCGCAGTATGTGGCGGAGGCTGGCATAGCCGGCTCCGGCGTCGTCGACGGCGATCCGGCAGCCGGCGCTGCGCAGGGCGTGCAGGCTGCTCACGAGCGCTTCGTAGTCGGCCACTTCCGAGTGCTCGGTCACCTCGAGGACGAGCCGGCGGGCCGGAGCGGCGGCGAGCATCTCGCCGAGCGTGCGCTCGCCGAGCAGCTCGGGCGAGGCGTTCACCGCCAGGAAGGCGTCGGCCGGAAGGGTGGCAAGGCTGCCCATGCCGGTGGCGACCGCGGTCAGCTCGAGCTCCGCGCGCAGGCCGACCGTGGCCGCGTCGGCGAACCAGTCCGGCACCTGCCGGGTGGAGTGGTTGGGGAACCGGGCCAGCGCCTCGTACCCGACCGGCTCGAGCCGCTCCAGGTCGAAGATCGGCTGCAGCGCGCTCGTGACCGCGCCGCGGTCGATGACGGCGCGGATCTCGCGCCGCAGGCGGCCCCGCTCGTTCGCCGTGCGCTGCGTCTCGCGGCGCGTGCCGGAGAGCTCCGCCACCATGCCGCTGATCGCCTCGCCGGAGAGCGTGGTCGTGCCGCGGGCGGCACCCTCGAGGGCCGCGATCAGCTCGCTCGGCGGCGCGCCCTTGACGACGTAGCCGCTGGCGCCGGCGCGCAGCATCGCGAGCACGAGGGTGGTGTCGTGGTAGGCCGAGTGGGCGACCACGTGCGTCTGCGGCGAGCGCGACCGGATCGCCCGGGCGGCCGAGACACCCCCGCCGGGCATGCGCACGTCGAGCAGCGCCACGTCCGGCATGGTCTCGGCCGCCCGCTCGGCCGCCTCGTCGGCATCGACCGCCGTCGCCGTCACCTCGAACCCGTCGTGCGCCCGGATCAGATCGACCACCATCCGCAGCAGCGGTGGCTCGTCGTCGGCGATCAGGACGCGAATGCTCAAATGTGCCCGGTTCGATTTTGCAGGCCGAAGCCTCACACCCTGAGTCATGCCGCGGCCGCCGAGCGACGCCCTGCCGACCGCTTCATGCCCAGGAGTGGTGCGGCTTGATGCCCGAGGGTGGCTGGAGCCTAGCCCAAGTGCCGCTTCGGTCAAACTCGCCGTCCGCGAGCGGACGGAGGATGATCGAGTCCGGGCCGCCGTGACGTCCTGGGCGGTTGCGGACCGAGCAGCGCAAGGACGCAGGGAGCGTTCATATCGGTCTGAGATATGGGCGCGACCGAGGCGCATCCCCGCCACCGACCCGAACCCCCACCAACAGCCGGACGTCCAGGCGCGCGGAGGCCCGGAGTCGATCATCTAGTGTTGCGCGGCCATGAGCAGCCACACGAACAGCCGTGTCGCCGTCGTCACCGGGGCCGCCGGCGGCATCGGCGCCGCCGTCGCCGCCCGGCTCGCGGCCGACGGGTTCGCCGTCGCCGGGGCCGACGTGGCCGACGGCGCCGACCACCGCTGCGACGTCCGCTCCGAGGCCGACGTGAAGCGCCTGCGCGGCGAGGTGACGGCCCGGCTGGGCGCGCCGTCGCTGCTCGTGAACGTCGCCGGGGTGTTCTTCGAGCACCGCATCACCGAGCTGGCCGCGGATGACTGGGACCTGATCCTCGACACGAACCTGAAGGGCACGTTCCTCACCTGCAAGACGTTCCTGCCGGCGATGATCGAGGCCGGGTCGGGCTGCATCGTCAACATCGCCTCGACGGCCGGCATCCGCGGCGGCCACACCCGCGCCGCCTACTGCGCCGCCAAGGCCGGCGTGGTCAACCTGACCCGCAGCCTGGCGCTCGACCACGGCGGCGACGGTGTGCGCATCTGCTGCGTGTGCCCGGGCCTGATCGACACGCCGATGGCCGACTGGATAACGTCTCGCCCGGACGCCATGCGCGAGTTCGAGGAAGGCGTGCCCGCCCGCCGCATCGGTACCGTCGACGACATCGCCGGAGCGGTGTCGTTCCTCGCGTCCGCCGACGCCTCGTACGCCCACGGGAGCGTGCTCGTCGTGGACGGCGGCGTCACCGCGTAGCTTCACCGGCATATGATCGGCCGACCGTGTGGGGGGCCGACGGGTGAGAGCGCGATGAGCGTGCCGGGCATCGGGCCGCGGTTCCGCTCGCCGAGGGTGCGTGCGATCACGATCGCCTGTGTCATCCTCGCCGAGCTCGCGATCTCCCTGCCGTTCCTCGTCATGTCGCCGTCGACTGTGCGCGGGGTGCCGGGGCCGCTGCTCGTGGTGGTCGGCATCGCGGCCGCGTTCGTGATGGGCCCGCGCATCGGCGCGGCGCTCACGGCGATCGCGGTGTTCCTCGCCGTGACGATCGTGGGCGAGAACGCCTACGCCGCGCCGCTGGTCTGGATCCCGGTGGCCGTCGGCGTGGGCATCGTCGGCGACCGCGTCCGCCGCGGCGACGACCTGCGCCGAGCGCTCCTCGACGAGCTGCGCCGCAGCGTCGTCACCGTGTCGCGCGAGCCCCAGGTCGGCCCGTACCGCATCGTCAGCCGCTACGTGCCCGCCGAGGAGGCGCAGGTGCTCGCGGGCGACTTCTACGGCGTGATCCGCGAGCCCAGCGGCTCCCTGGCGGTGATGGTGGGAGACGTCGCCGGCCACGGCCCGAGCGCCGCGGCCGTCGCCACCCGCCTGCGCGCGTCGTGGCGCGGCCTGGCCAGCGCCGGCGTGCCCGCCCGCGACGCCGCCCACGTGCTGAACGAGACCATGATCGCGGAGCGGCGGCGCGCCTCGCTGCCGGTGCTCTTCGCGACGCTCTGCCTGGCGTCCATAGAGCCGGACGGCTCGAAGGCCTGCTTCGTGCTCGCCGGCCACCCGCCGCCGATCCTGGTCGCCGCCGGCGGCATCCAGGAGTACGTCCTCGCCACCGACCCGGCCATCGGCATAACCGACGACTCGGAGTGGACGGTGCACGACGTCGAGCTCCCCGCCGCCCCCTGGTCGATCGTCTTCTACACCGACGGGCTGGTGGAGGGGCGGGCGGCGCCGGACGGGCCGCGGCCGTTCGGGACGGCCCGCCTGCAAAAGCTGCTCGCGGCGCCCGGCCCCCCGCTCGGCGAGGGTGACGTCGATGCCGTCCTCGCGGCGGTCGCCGCCGCCAACGGCGGCCCGATGAACGACGACATCGTGATCGTCGCCGTGTCCCTCGGCTGACCGGGGCACGCCGGCCCGGCGCGGATAGAGTTCCCGCGTGCCTGGCCCGAGGGGAGGTGTATGTGGCGCAGGGTGATCCCGGCAGCATCCGGGTCGAGGGCGACGGCTCCGCGCCGTGGGTGCTCGAGCTCCACGGCGAGCATGACCTGTCGACCGTCGCGGCGATCCACGACCGGCTGGCGCCGATCGCCGATCGCAGCGAGGCGGCGATCATCGACCTCTCGCAGGTGACGTTCATCGACTCGGCTGTCCTCACGGAGCTGATCGCGTCCCGCCGTGGGCGCGAGGAGGGCGGCGGCGCCCGCCTCGCGATCGTCGCGCCGCCCGGGGGGTTCCCGGCCCGGGTGCTCGCCCTGCTCCAGCTCGACCGGGTCGTGGCCGTGCACGAGAGCCGCGGCGAGGCCCTGGCCTCGTTCGACCCGCCGCCTAGCGGCGTCGCTCAGCCGCCGCCGGGCCCCTTCACCGCGTAGTCGGAGAGACCGCGCTCGAGAAGCCCCAGCGCGCGGTCGGCGTCCTCCCCGAGCCGGCGGGCGAGGGCCGCGTGGGGCGTGCCGGCGAGCAGGCCGGCCCGGGCCTGCGCGACCAGTGCGTGGTGGACGCCCATGAGCGCATTTGCGGCCACCGTCGGCGCGATGTCGGCCGGCCCTGCGCCCTGCTCCTCGGCGATCAGCGCCGCCAGCGAGGCGGTGTAGCGGGCCAGCGTCTCGCGCTCGCGCGCGAGCAGCGCGGGGCTCTCGGCGATCGTCCGCGTGATTCCCGCGAGGCGCTCGCGGGCGGCGGCGTCCTGCTCGGCCAGGAGCCCTCTCGGCCGGCGCACGAAGCGCCCGAACGCGGCCACCACCGGCTCGCCCTCGGGGCGGTCGCGGATGGCCCCGAGCAGCTCGGCCTCGAAGGCCTCGAGGCGCCAGAACACGAGGTCTTCCTTGGTCGGAAAGTAGTTGAAGACCGTCTGCTGCGACACCTCGGCCGCCCGTGCGATCTCCGCCACCGTGACGGCCTCGAAGCCGCGCTCGGCGAAGAGCGTGCGCGCCGTTTCCGCGACCAGCTCGCGCGTGCGGACCTTCTTCCGCTCGCGGAGGCCCGGTTCGATCATGCCTCCAGTGTACCTGCTCGAATCATGGTTTGCATCGAAAAATATAGTGACTATAGTTTGATCCATGACAACGGACACCAACACCACACCCCGGGTCGGCGTCGCGTTCGCCGCGATCGTCCTGGCCATGCTCCCCGCCGTCCTCGATCAGACCATCCTGGCCGTCGCGCTGCCGGTGATCGCCGGCGACCTCGGCAGCCTGAGCGACGTCTCATGGGTGGTGAGCGCCTACGTCGTGGCCGCGGCGGCCGCCACGCCGCTCTGGGGCAAGCTCGGCGACCGCCATGGCCGGAAGCTCCTGCTCCAGGTCGCGCTGGTCGCCTTCGTGGCGACGTCGGCGCTCTGTAGCGTCGCCGCCGACATCCCCCAGCTGGTCGCGCTGCGGGCCGTCCAGGGCGCGGCCGCCGGCGGGCTCATGACGCTCGCGATGGCGGTCGTCGGCGACCTGGTGGCGCCGCGCGAGCGGGGCCGCTACCAGGGCTACATCGCCGCCACGTTCGCGGTCGCGACGATCGTCGGCCCGCTGGTCGGCGGCGCGCTCGTCGACGGCGCCGGCTGGCGCTGGGTCTTCCTCGTGAACCTGCCCGTGGGCGCGGCCGCGCTCGTCGGCCTGCAGCTGCGGCTGCCCGGTCGTCCGCCCGCCCGGCCCGAGCACCCGCTCGACATCGCCGGCGCCGCCCTGCTCGCCGGCGCCACCACGGCGCTCACGCTCGAGTGCATCCTCGGCGGCGGCCGCTTCGGCTGGGGCGCCCCACCGAGCCTCGCCCTGATCGCCGGCGGCGTCGTCCTGACCGTGGCGCTGGTCGCCCGCGAGCGCCGCGCCGCCGATCCGATCGTGCCACTGACGATGCTGCGCATGCGGGCGATCGCCGTGTCGAGCTCGGCGCTCTTCCTGGCGACGGCCGCGCTCTTCGCCGTGACCGTCTTCGTGCCCCTCTACCTGCAGGCGACGACGGGGGCGACCCCGACCGAGGCCGGACTCCTGCTCGTGCCCGCGATGCTGGGGATCACCGTCTCGGCGACGCTCTCCGGGCGCAGCATCACCCGCACGGGCCGCTACAAGCGCTTCCCGGTCGCCGGGCTCTCGTTGATGACGGTCGCGCTGCTCGTGCTCGCGGCCGTCGCGCCCGCCACGTCGCGCGCCGCAACCGGCCTCGGCCTGGCGCTCTTCGGGCTCGGCTTCGGCATGGTGACCCAGGTGCTCGTCATCGCCGTCCAGAACGGGGTCGACCGGCGCGAGCTCGGCGTCGCGACCGCCGCCACCGGCTTCTTCCGCGGCCTCGGCGGCGCGGTCGGCGCGGCCGTTCTCGGCGCCGTCTTCGCCGCGGTCGCGGGCACGCACGTCGGCGAGGGCGGCATGCGCGCGCTCGGCGCCGGGTCGCGCGACGACATCATCGACGCCGTGCGGGCCGTTTTCCTGGTCGCCGCGCCGCTGGCGGCGCTGGCCCTCGCGGTCGTCCTGCGCCTGCCCGAGCGGCCGCTCTCGCGGTCGGCCGGGTGAGTCAGACGATCTGGCGCTCGAGGTCGCGAACGCGCACCGAGAGCGTCTCGAGCAGGGCGATCGCGATCGACGGCTCGCTGCGCAGGAGCTTCGCGAACGGGCCGGCCGCGATCCGCAGGGCGACGAGCTCGGTCTCGGCCATCACGGTCGCCGAGCGTGGCCGCCGGTCGAGCAGGGCCATCTCGCCGAAGTACTCGCCGGGGCGCAGCTTCGCCGGCCGCGCGCCCCGGCGGACGACGGTGGCCCGGCCCTCGAGGATGACGAAGAACGTGTGGCCCTGCGCGCCCTCGCGCACGATCGCGGCGCCGGCGTCGAAGCGCACCGGCATCACGAGCTTCGCCACCTTGCGCAGGTTGCGCTGGGAGAGGTTGGCGAAGAGCGGCACCCGCCCCAGCACCGGCAGGGACACACGCGGCAGGTCGCGCGGCGACGCGGTGGCGAGCCCCGCCAGCCCGTCCGCCACAAGCAATCCGCCCGGTTTGGCCCCCATGCACCCCCCTCGCGATCGGCCCGATGATATCGGCGCGGCCGGCTTCGTGGCACGATGCCTGGTGTGGCCGACGTCGTCGTCTTCATCCCCGCATGGAACGAGGAGGAGAACCTGCCCGCCGTGCTGAACGAGCTCGGGGCGGAGCTGCCCGCCGCGGACGTGCTGGTCATCGACGACGGATCGACCGACGCGACGGGCGAGGTCGCGCGCACACGTGGCGCCCATGTGCTCGCCTTCCCCGAGAACCGCGGCCTTCGCGCCGGGATCGCCGCCGGCTACGGATATGCGCACGAGCACGGTTACGCGGTGTGCGGTCGTGTGGACGCCGACGGCCAGCACCCGGTCGCCGAGCTGCGCCGCCTGATCGCCGAGGTGCAGGCCGGCCGTTGCGACGTGGCCGTCGGCTCGCGCTACCTCACGGGGGATGACCACGAGGCCCACCGCTACCGGCCCGAAGGCCCGCGCCGGTTCGGCACCGCCGTCGCCCGCCGCGCCGTCGGCGTCGTCCTGCGGCGGCCGTTCCACGATCCGATGAGCGGGATGTGGGCGGTCGGGTCCGTCGCCACCGAGCTGCTCTCGCGGCCGTACACGAGCGGCGCTCCGGAGGTCGAGGCGCTCATGCGGGTGACGGGCGCCGGTCTGCGCCTCGAGGAGATGCCCGTCGAGATGCGTCCCCGCGCCGCCGGCGAGTCGAAGCTCCAGGGCCGCAAGGCGGTCGGGCTCGTCGTGACGGTGGCCGGGACGCTGTTCGTCGGCTGGCGGCTGATGCGGCGGCGCCGGTGAGCTGGGCGATCGTCGTTCCCGGCAGCGGCCGCACCGGAAGCGACGGCGCGTACCGGATCGGCCCGCGGGCGGTCGAGTGCGTGCGCGCCGCGGCCCGGCTGGCCGAGGCGCGGCGGCCGCAGGTGGTCGTCTTCACCGGCTGGTCGCCGGTCGCGGGCGGTCCCAGCGAGGCCGACCAGATGCGGGCGGCGTGGGACGGGCCGGACGACGTCGAGCTGCTCGTCGAGACGAGCGCGACCATCACCGCCGAGAACATGTCCCGGACGCTGCCGCTGCTGGTCGAGCGGGGCGTGCGCGAGGTGACCGTCGTCTGCGGGTCGCTGCACCTGCCCCGCGTCCGCTTCTACTTCGGCGGGGTCTACCCGCGGCACGGGATCCGCTGCAGCTACGTGCGCACCCGGCAGGCGCCGACCCCGCCGGCGCTCGGGCGCGAGCTGGTCGCGGTCGCGCTCATGCGCCGCCAGCGGCGCCGGGTGATCGCCGAGCTGGGCGGGCTACATGTGGCCGGTCAGGTACAGGCGGATGCCGTAGGCGATCCCCCAGGCCGAGAGATGCCGGAAGGCGCGTGACTCGAGCTTCGCGGCGTTCCCGGGGCTGCGCATGTTGCCGGTCTCGATGAAGATCTTGGGCACGTGCGAGAGGTTCGTGCCGCCGTACGCGTCCGAGCGCAGGTAGCCGGTGGTGTACACGTTGGAGATCCTCATGCCGGTCGTCTTGCCGTAGGCCTTGAGCATGGCCGCGCCGAGGCGGACGTCGTGCGCGATCCGGCGCGGGCCGAGGCCGACGTTCGGGAGCGGGTGGCTGGGCACGATGACGTAGTAGCCGTGCGCCGAGGCGGCAGCGCCGTCGGCGTGGATCGAGACCGCGGCGTCGGCGTGGATCTGGTTCCCGAGCGCGGCCCGCCGGGTGATGCAGGGCCCCCACGGCCGGACGTTCACGTGCGTCATCACGACGGTCGCCCCCATGTCGCGCAGGATCTTCACGACGTGCATGCCGACGGCCAGGGTGTACTGCGCCTCCGGGTAGCCCGAGTTGGTGGCGGTCCCGGTCGTGTCGCACGGCTTCGTGGCTCCGGGGATGCCGTAGAACACGGGCCGGTTGATCTCGGCCGGGTGCAGGCGGTTGCGCACGTTGTGCCCGGGGTCGATCAGGATCACCTTGCCGGCCAGCGACTTGACCGCGCGAGCGGGCTGCGTGTGCGCGCTCGTGGCCAGCCCCGCCGGGGCGAGGAGGCCGGTCGCGACCAGGCCGGTGAGCAGGATGACGAGCCGACGGCTCATGCGGGGATGGTAGGCGTCCGATCACTCTCGTATGAGACTCATGCGCCGCGTGATGCTTCGTGCGCCGGCGATCGTCGCCGGCGCACTCGTCCTCGGCGGCTCCGCCGCACAGGCGGGGGCGTCCGGAACCGTCCTGATCGACGGCGGCGCCGCCGTCACGAACAAGACTGTGCCCACGGTGATCGGGATCGCGAGCGACCCGAACGCCGTCGCCTGGCGGCTGTCCGACAGCCCCGCGGCGACCGCGGGCGTGCTCGATGTGGGGGTCACGCAGGCCTATCAGAGCGGCGGCGCGCTCGTGAACTGGCCCCTGACGAACCCGGCGGTCGGCGGCGACCCCGCCGACGGCCCTCACACCGTGTATGTCCAGTGGCAGGACGGAGGCGGCAGCTGGTCGGCGATCACGTCGGCGACCGTCCTCCTGGACACGACCCCGCCAGACGCGACGGCGTCGACGAACGTCGGGTCGGCCTGGACGACGTCGCCCGCAGTCCGCGTGACGACGGCCGCGACGGACGCCCTCACCGGTCTCACGCACCTGCGCGTCTCGAACTTCGACTGGACGGACGCGGACGGCGAGCTGGTGCCCGGCGTCTCGTATCCCGCAGGGGCAGGGATGCCGATCCCCTGGGACATCACGGCGGACACGCGGGTGATCGGCGCCGTGTACGTGCAGTGGCAGGACGGTGCCGGGAACTGGTCGGGGCCGATCACGCTGCCGGTCAACTGGGACGCCTCCTCGCCGCAGGTCACCGAGCCCGCCACGCAGCTCCGGCCCGGCGCGGCGATCGTCGGCGGAGCGATCCCCGTCACGACGTCCTGGACGCAATCAACCATCGCCCCGCTCGATCACAACCTCCTGGAGCGCCGCCGCGGCGGGAGCCTCTATGCGTCGGTCTACCGGGGCAGCCGTCACACGTTCCACGGCCGGGTCGCCCCCGGCCGGCTCTTCTGGATGCGCGTGCGGGCGACGGACGTGGCCGGCCTGCAGAGCCGGTGGGCGAGCGGCCGCTCGTTCAGCACGGGCCTGATCGACGACCGCGACCCGCGGATCGTGTGGACGCCGGGGTGGAGGCGCGTGCGGGATCCCGACGCCGTCGGCGGGGGCATGCGGTGCGCCACCCGCGGTGGGCGGTCCGTCTACATCCTGGTCGATCGGGCTGCCGAGCTCGGGTTCGTCAGCCCGGAAGGGCGGCGGTACGGGAGTGCGGCCGTGTCGGTCTGGGGGAACCGGTACACGCTCCAGACGGTCCCGCTCACCCGCTCGACACCTCGGGCGCGGGTGCTGGCGTTCTCCTACACGTACTCGGTCGCCGGCCGAGTCCCCACCGCGGAGCTGCGGGTGAAGGACGCGTCGAGCAACGGCGCCCCGGTCTGCATCGACGCCTTCACCGTTCTGCGCTGAGCCGTATGCCGGCCTCGGCGGCCAGCACCGCGACGAGCTCGCCCGCCGACAGCTCGCGGGCGAGCGGGTAGGCCTCGCCGGCCCAGAGGTTGATCATCGAGGCATCGCCCTGGGCACGTGCCTCCCGGCGCAGCGGCGCGGTGAGGTGGTGGATCTCCGGATAGGCCGACACGGCCCGGCCGTCATGCTCGTCCATGAACGCGTTGACGATGCCTCTGGCCGCCCGGCCCGTGAACGCACGGGTCATCCGGGTCGGCTTTCCGGCCCGGCGGAGCGCATCGCGGTGCGGGGCCGCCGTGCCGGCCTCGGGACAGAGCAGGAAGGCCGTGCCGAGCTGGGCGGCGCGCGCCCCGGCGGCCAGCGCGGCGGCGATCGCCGATCCCGACATCAGGCCGCCGGCGGCGACGAGCGGCAGGTCCGCGTCCGCAAGCAGCTGCAGCAGTGAGAGCAGCGAGCGCGCCGGCTCGGCGGCGCCGTCGTCGAACGAGCCGCGGTGGCCGCCCGCCTCGCCCCCTTGCACCACCAGCGCATCTGCGCCTCCGTCAATGGCGAGCGCCGCCTCGGAGGGCGTCGTCACGGTGATCCACACCTCCGAACCGGCGTCGTGCAGCCGGCCGATCGTCTCGCGGCTCGGCATCCCGAACGTGAACGAGACAACAGCCGCCGGATCGCGGGCGAGCAGCTCGACCTTCTCGGCGAAGCCGTCGTCGTCGAAGGCCGGCTGACCGACTTGGAGGCCGCGCTGGCCGGCCCACCGCCGGATCTCATCGACGTACGGCGCGTAGACGGCAGGGTCGGATGCGCCCGCCGCCGGGGCGAAGACGTTCACGCCGAACGGGCGGCGTGTGCGCGACCGCAGCTCCCCCAGCTGCTCCTCGAGCTGCGCCGGCGTGAGGTACCCGCTCGCCAGGAAGCCGAACGCGCCCGCCTCGCAGACGGCGGCGACCAGGGCCGGCGTCGACGGCCCGCCGGCGAGCGGTGCGAGCACGATCGGCAGCTCCAGCTTGTCGAGCACCATCCCCGGATTCTGCCTGGGTTAGCCCGCTCCGGGCGACGGGTATGCGAATTGAGACGCCGCCCGCAGATGCCGCCGCCGGGTCGGCGCGCCTCAAGGGCGCGGGCGCAGCCGATAGTCGCGCCCTCTTTCGAGTGCTCACGGCCGCAATCCGGGCGTACGGCGCCGTGACCATGACCCAACCCCCGCACGCACACATCGTCTCGTTGCTCCGGCATCTGGCCGTGTGGGTGATCGCGCCCGTCATCGTCGCGACGGTCGTCTATCTCGGGCTGTGGCAACGGTACGAGCGGGCGCAGGCCGCGGCCGAGCGGCTCCCGACCGCCGTGGCCGCACAGCTCGCCCAGCTCCCGCCGCAGGTCTCGAACACGGTGGCGGTGGCGTTCACGTCCGCCGCGCTCGATCCGCGGCCGACCCGGGTCCTGCTCGCCGAACACCTGCGCAGCGCCGTCGCCCTTGCGGATGCGCCCGGGCTTCGCATCCACGCCCGCGCGCTCGGGCCGCGCGCGGCGGCGATCTCGTTCGTCGCCTCGCGGGGACGGGCCGGCTGCGCTGCCGTGCGCTTCGGCCCCGAGGCGGCGGTGCGGATCGCGTACGCGCCGACCAGGCCGACCGCGTGTGCCGTCGCCAAGCGCCGCGTCCGGGCGTCGGTCGGGGGTGGACAGTGAGGCGGCGGCTGCTCGTCTACGGCGTGTGGGCCCTGGTCGCGCCCGCGCTGATCGGCGCCTACGCCTTCTCCGGCGCCCGCGGGGCGTGGGCCGCGACCCCGGGCACCCAGGCGCCGTCGCAGTCGTGGGCGTTCGCGCTGACCGCGCCGCCCGCCGGGATCACGTCGGCCGTCGCGCTCACCTCCTATGCGGTCGCGCACGATCATGCCCGGAACGCGCACCAGGTCGTGGCCGCGGGGAACCGGCTGATCGCCCAGGTGCCGACGGGATACCGGCTCTCGAGCCGCCTCGGGCTCGGTCGGGTCGCGGTGCGCGAGCGCGGGGGCGTGTTCTTCATCTGCGTCAGGACCGACGTGTTCGAGGGCGTCCGCCAGCCGCGGCGGAGCCTCGTCGAATGCGGGGCGGGCCCGCTCCCCCTGCGCTTTGCGAACGTCGCCTGGACGAGCGGGCGCACCCTCGCCACCGCGACGCGCCCGGCCGTCTACCGGACGGCGCGCCAGGCCGGCGCCGTCGGCACGAACCCCCCGGCGCACGCGATCGCCGGCCTCGCCGTCGACTGGGTCAGCCGGCTGGGGCACGGGCGGTCGGGCGCGTGGGTCGACCTGGCACTGGCGCTCGGGCTCCTGGGCGCCGCGGCGCTCGCCCTGCGCTGTCCGCGGCGGCGGCCGCGCCGGGTGCCGTGGCGCGGAGCGCTGGCGGGCGCGCTCGCGCTCGTCGCGCTCGACGTCGCCGCCCGGGTGATCTGCGGGCCGGCCTGCCCGCGTGTCGGGATCAGCGCCGGCATCGTGGACTTCGGGCTGGGCGGCGCCCACCTGCACCGGCACATGAGCCTGTGGGGCGACGAGGGGCCGTACGTGGAGCTGGTCGTGCTCCTGGCCGTCGCCTGTGCCGCCGTCGCGGCGGTGCGCCGGTCGAACCGCTTGCTCCTGTTCGCGGCCGCGCTCGTGCTGCTCGGGACGCTGACGAACCTCGCCGAGGTGGCGGTGCGGGCGTACGACACGGACTACCTGTGGTTCGGGAGCGCGCTCCGGACGACGCCGTTCAACCTGGGCGACGCCTACGAGTTCGGCGGCGGCGTGCTGATGGCCTACTGCTGCCTGCGGACGATCGTGACGGCGCCGCGCGTGCCGGCGCTCGTGCGGGCTCAGGCGGGGCCGCGCTCCGCCAGGTAGCGCTCGTTGAACGCATCGAGCAGCGAGTCCTTCTCCGCCAGGACGCCGTGCGTAAAGGCGCGCGAGCGCACGCCGCGCTGGACGCGTTCGCAGACGACGTAGTCCTGGTGGGCGACGAGCTCGACGAACTCGACGATCTCGGACGGGTCGAAGCCGGGATCCGCGATCGCCTCGGGCCGGAACAGGTACTCGGTGATGACCGTCGTGTGCCCGGCGTCGCGCGGGAGCAGGATCGTCGAGATCGCGCCGGTGCCGGTCACGTCGATGAACATGTTCGGGTAGACCGTGCAGCCGTACAGGCTGTTGGCGTCGCGCTCGTCGAGCCCGGGCATCACCCCGAACCGCGACTTGCCGTTCGCCGTGAAGCTCGTCCCGCCGTCGGCCAGGGCGACGCCGCCGTCGGCCCGGCTCTTGTCGAATACCGCGCCCTTGCGGAACGCGGGCACGACCTGGACGAGCTCCGGATGCACGGTCGGGCAATGCAGGCACTCGTTGTAGTTCTCGATCAGGATCTTCCAGTTCGCCTCGATCTCGTTCACCGTCGTGTGGCCCGTGCGGAGCTCGTCCAGGTTGAACCGGTCGAACTTCAGCGGATGGTCGTGCTGGGCCCCGAGCCACTCCCCGAGCGGCGCCGGATCGGGATCGAGGTGGACGAAGAGGAACCCCTGCCAGACCTCGACGGGCACCGGCCAGAGGCCGAGCTTCGAGCGGTCGAGCTCGTCCTTGCCGACGTTCGGCGTGCCGATCAGGCTGCCCTCGAACGAGTAGGCCCAGGCGTGGTACGGGCACTTGACGGCGCCCTTCATCCGCCCCGAGACCTCGTCGCAGAGTCGCGAGCCGCGGTGGCGGCAGACGTTGTAGAACCCGCGCGGTCTGCCGTCGCTGCCGCAGAGGACGATGACGCTCTCGCCGGCGACGTCGACGGTGACGAAGTCGCCCGGCTCGGCCAGCGCGTCGGCCCGGCCGGCGTAGAACCAGTTGCGGGCGAAGACCTTCTCCCGCTCGATGTCGAACACCTCGGAGGCGTGGTAATCCCGTCCCGGGAGCGTCTTCATGGGCCCTGCCGCCATGGCGCCAGCCTACCAGCGCGTCTCCGTCCCACGCCCGGCCCGCGGTAGCTTTGGGGCGATGGCGAACCTGGACGGAACGCGCGCGCTCGTCACCGGTGGCGGCACCGGGATCGGCGCCGCCGTCGCCGCGAGGCTACGGGCGGACGGCGCACACGTGACCGTGATGGGCCGCCGCGAGGCGCCGCTGGCTGCCGTCTCGCCGCACTACGTCGTCGGCGACGTGACGCACGCGGAGGACTGCCGACGGGCCGTCGCGGCCGCCGGTCCGCTCGACATCCTGGTGCACAACGCGAGCTCGGGCGGCGAGAGCGGATCGCGGGACGTGCTCGACGTGAACGTCGGCGGGGCGGAGAACCTCCTCGGGCACGCCGAGCAGGGCCTGATCGAGCGCCGGGGCGCGATCGTGACGGTCGGGTCGACCGCCGCGGTCGTGTCGGGCGCGGTCGCCGCGGGCTACAACACGGCGAAGGCGGGCCTCGTCATGTGGACGCGGTCGCAGGCCGTGCGCCTGGGGCCGCACGGCGTCCGCGCCAACGCCGTCTGCCCCGGCTGGGTGCGCACGCCGATGGCCGACACGAGCATGGGCCGGATCGGCGCCGAGGTCGACGAGACCTACAGGAGGGTGACCCGGTTCGCCCCGCTGCGACGGCCCGCGGAGCCCGACGAGATCGCCGCGGTGATCTGCTTCCTCGCGTCACCGGACGCGTCATATGTCACCGGCGCCGTGATCATGGCCGACGGCGGGTCGACTGCCGTCGACGTGCTCATGGTGGAGGAGCTGGACGCCTGAGCCTGCCTCGGACGGGGGACGTCGGCCCTTCGCAACGCCCGCATCATGGGACTGGATTGTCCCGCAACAACGCCCTGCCGCCGATAGGTCGATTCCCGCCGCCGCTCCGCGCTGCCTGCGGCCTCGTCGGCGTGCTCGCAGTTGCGTCGACGCTGGGGAGCGGAGCGGTTGCGGCCGCGGCGACCGGGCCGAGCATCGTCTCGCTGGCGGTCGCGCCGCGCGTGCTGATCCGGACGTCGACGGCGACCGTGAAGGTCACGGCGAAAGATCCCGGTCATCGGGTGACGCTGCGGTATCGCTGGCTCCGCAACGGCGAGCTCGTCGCCAACGCCACGTCGAGGTCGATCGAGCTTTCCCGGCATGCGTTCCGCAAGGGAGATCGCCTTCGGGTTCGCGTGACAGCGGTAGCGGGGACGCGCTCGACGATCAAGACGAGCGCGGCCGTGATCGTCGGCGATGCCGCCCCGAAGGTGACGTCACTTGCGATCGATCCGGCTGCGCCGACTCGTCGAGACACCCTGTCGGCCACGCTCCGGGCGTCGGACGTCGACGGCGATCGGCTGACCCAGCGGCGGACGTGGTCGTGGACGTGTCCGGGATCGCCGTCGGGGAGCGTTGTCGCCGCGACGATCGCGCCGGCCGATCTCGGCATCCGCCAGGGCTGCCGCGTCTCGCTGACCGACCGCGTCGCGGACGGCCAGAAGGCCGTGTCGGCCGCGGCTGCGGCGGTGGTCGTGGGCGACCGCGCACCAGTGATCTCGTCGGTCGGCGTCGATCCGGCCACGCCGACGACCGACCAGACGGTGCACGCCGCCGTCGGCGCCGGCGATCCGGACGGCGATCCGATCTCGCTTGCGTATCAGTGGGCCGTGAACGGCACGCCCGTCGCGGGCGCGACGGATGCGACCTTCGATCTCAGCGTGCCGGGCAACGGCGACCGCGGCGACCAGGTCTCCGTCTCGGTTACCGCGAGCGACGGTGCCATGACGGCTGAGGCCACGTCTGCACCCGCGACGATCACGAACTCGCTTCCGATTCTGAGCCGCGCGACCGTGGTCTACGACTGGGCCACGGCGACCGCGGCGATCTCACGGAGCGTCACGGACGCCGATGGCGATCCGCTCCAGACCAGCATTCGCTGGACGATCGACGGCTTCGACGCCGGCACGTCGTCGACCCTGGACGTCGCCGGCGCAGGCGCCCACGTCGGAGACGTGATCGGCGCCCTCGTGCGCGTGACGGACTCCCAGGGCGGCTCGAGCGCCTGGGTCGCGGCGCGGCCCGATCCCGTGACTGCCGGCGTCCCGGCGGCGCCGCCGATGAACGACTGGTACCCGTACACCGAACCTGATGGAAGTGCGGTGCGGGCCATCATGCAGGTCGCCTCCGACCCTGCGCATCTCGATGTCCTGACGGCGTTCGGGTTCACGCGCTCGTCGGACTCCGGCGTCACGTGGAGCCACGCGTTCGGACCCTGCGATGTGGACGGGTCGGCGGCCGCATACGCACCGTCCGCGCCCAACATCGTCTACGCCGGGTGCACCGGTCAGGGGACGTACCGAAGCGACGACGACGGCGCTACCTGGCACGCGATCCCGTTTGTCACCAACTCCCCCCTGGACGGCGGCGCGAAGGCGCTCGCCGTCGATCCCGGCGACCCGGACGTGGTGTTCGACGTCTGCGGGAACTGCTGGTGGATGGGCGGCATCTGGCGCACGACGGATGGAGGTCAGACCTGGCAGAACGTGGCCACGATGCCGACGTTGGGCTTCTCAGTCGCCATCGATCCGGACGATCCTGAACACATCGTCGTGGGGACGACGAACGGGGTCGTCGTCAGCCGCGACGGCGGCGATACCTGGTCGGGGCCGTACGGACCGGGCGGGATGATTGCGGCGTTCGACCCGGGTTCCGGCGCCCTCTGGGGGATCCTTGACGAGGCGTCCACCTCGAGCGTCCTGCGAAGCGACGACGGCGGCACGACCTGGACGACGATCCCTGGCAGCCCGACCGAGCTGACCGCACTCGCCGCCGCGGGGGGAGACGTCTACGTCGGGGACAAGAACAACTACGTCTCGCAGAGCACCGACGACGGCGCGACGTGGACGACCACCGGGCTGGCCACGAACACCAGCACCGGTGGGCCGGTCGACACCATCGCGATCGATCCGACGACTCCCGGCCATGTCTTCGTCGGCTTCGACGGAGGTGGGGTCTGGGGCGTGAGCTTCCGACCCGATCTGCCGTCGGGGCGCGAGGTGTACAAGGCCATCCAGCTCGACTCCATCACGGACATCACGCCCACCTCGGTAACGGTGAATGCTACCGTCGCTCCGGTCATACCCGGCGACTGGGGGCTCGTTACGTGGTACTGGGGCGACGTCCTCGCGCCGTCGGCGAACGAGAAGGTCACACCCGTGACGGGTACGGACGGGGAGCAGAGCGTGTCGACGACGCTCACCGGGCTCGCGCCCAACACCACATACCACCTGGAAGCTGACGCGTTTTTCAATGACATAGCCGGCGGCGCCTTCCGGGGTGGAAGCCAGGAGACGTTCACCACGCCGCCGGCGTGACCCGGGCCGCCTGAGTCAGGCGAGCGCGTCTTCGAGACGCTCGAAGACGGGCACGGATCCGTCGAAGCCGAGCATGGTGAACAGCTCTCTCGGAGACGTGCCCGGGGCGACCACAAACCGCATCCGGGGTGGCGAATCGCGGCGGTACGCCTCGAGCAGGGCACCGGCGACGGTGCTGTCGATGAAGATGGCATCGACGAGGTCGACGATGATGGTCCCATCGCCGACCCCGGCATCGCCAAGGCAGTCACGCACGAGATCTACCGTCGAGAGGTCGTGCTCGCCCCACAACGTCACGACGCGCACGCTGCCGTGACGCCTGGTTGCGACTCGCCCCGGTGGCGGAAGTGGGTCGTCGGCAGTCATCTGCTGGAAGGCCTTCCCTCCGGCACGGCGGATGAACCCAGAACCGGCTCGCGGGTCGCTCTGCCGGCCGGGCGGTGAACGGTCACTTCGCGTACGTTCGCTCGAGGCTTGCGAGCGCGTCGCGACGGTTGTCGAAGAGCGGGACGGCGTCGCTCAGTCCGGCCTGGTCGAACACGCGCCGGGCGAACGACCCCGGTGGCGCGGCCACCACCAGCGCGCCCTTCTCGTCCTCATGCGCCATGCGGAGGCCGCGGAAGATTGCGCCGACGGTCGAGCTGTCGATGAATACGGCGTCGGAGAGGTCCACGACGACGTTCGTGCCGTCCAGGAACACCGCCTCGAGCTGTGCATCGAGGGTGTCCACCGTCGCCAGATCATGTTCCCCGCGCAGCCTCAGCAACCAGGCAGCCGGCTGTTTTTCGACGATCAGCTCTCCATGCATCACAGGAACGCCCGTGGTTGGCAGACGTGAGCCTCCTGCCACAACATCGCACGGCGAGGCGTCTTCGTTACGGTTGGAGCGCGTCGAGCGGCGGGCCGACGACGGTCATGCCGGCGGCCTCGCCGTGCGTGCGGAATGCCGCCGGCGCCTCGGCGGTGCCGGCGTGCGCAGCGAACTTCTCGAAAAATGTCTCCATCCCAGCCGGGGTGAAGACGGCGAGCATTCGCGCGGGCCCGTCGCTGACGTTGCGCCACGTATGGGGGACGCCCCGCCGGACGTACATGCAGCCGCCGGCTGGAGCTTCGTGCACCTCGTCCTCGAGCCGGAAT
Source organism: Gaiellales bacterium (assembly GCA_036273515.1). Taxonomy (GTDB): domain Bacteria; phylum Actinomycetota; class Thermoleophilia; order Gaiellales; family JAICJC01; genus JAICJC01. The sequence continues at coordinate 14,273 of DASUHM010000091.1, read as the reverse complement.
TGGAAGCGCCCGTCGAGCACGTAGAGGAACTCATCCTCGCTGGCGTGCGTGTGCAGCGGAGGACCCTCCCCGGCCGCTGCGACGGTCTCGAGCGCAAGCAGGGCTCCCCGGGTCTCGTGCCCGCGAACCTTGAACGTGATCGAGCCGCCGACCGGGTTGGCGACGGATACACCTTCGCCAGGACCGAGCACCGTCCCGCGCGCATCATCAGCCATTGGCGGACCCTACCGGAGTCGGTCGCCTCATAGGCGTCGAGGGCCTCGGTTGCGCCCGCGACGAACCATGCGCTGGGCGTCTCCTTCTTCTCCAAGGGGATCACGGTCGGCACCGTGGTGCGCCCGCTCGTTTGCGACCAGCTGATGCGTCATGGCAGCCGACCGGCCTCCCTGGCGAAATACGCCGCCGCCTTCACGTCCCGGCGCAGCCGCACGATCGCCGCGTGCCCCTCCCGCGTCATGCCCGGCCGCGCCCCCTCGTCGATCTCAGCCTGGCGCACCCACTTGCGAAACGTCTGTGCGTGCACTCCCAGCCGCCAGGCCGTGTCCGCGATCGACAACCTCCCTCCCGGAAAAGCCGGATCGCCTCCTCCCGAAACTCGGGCGGGTACTTCGATAGTCGCCCCATCCCGCTGCCCCTCTCCGCTGACGTCGCCGCCAACTATCAAGGCGCCAACAGAATCGGGTCAAGCCCAACCTGAGCGGCGCGCCTCGGCGTCAAACTCACCCTCGTCCAATAACGGCGAACCGGCACCGGACGCGGTACGAACGCCCGTGGGCGGGCGGTGCAGGCTTGGCTTTGCCTTGCCGATCAGCAGCACCGCCCGCCCACCGTCGACATCGCCGGGGATCTGGTGCAGCCACAGCCTTCCGATACGGGGACCACGTTCCGGAACCGGCCCACGAACCGCCGGGGCCGCGGTGGATCGTCCGAAATCAGTTGTCATGGCCGTCCGGCTCGACCCGGCCATGAACGCCGCCGCGTGCGGGCCCCCTCCCGACCCGCAGAGCGCCTCCGATCCAGCCGTCCTACCCGCGGCGGCCGCCGCGATTGACATTGGTGTATGCATCGCGCCATAACTGGGTAGGCCAAGCCTCAATGGCACGAACCGCCCGACTCGAACGACCGCCGGCGGAGGAGCTCGCGCGACGCTTCGCCGCGGACGGCTTTGACCTTGCCGTCCGCAGGATCGAGACGGGCCGTTACATCGCGGCGGCGACGAACGCGGCCCTCGGCGGGATGGGGCCTGTCGCGGTGGGCGACACGGCCGCAGACGCTGTGCGTTTGGCCTGGTCGCGGTTCGAGGCCCACCGCGGCCACTACCTCACCCCCCTTTGCCAGGACGACGCTGCGCATGTCGGCGGTGGTACACCGCTGCGTCTCCTGCGCCGCACCCGCGGCTTCTCCCAGCGCAGGCTCGCGGCGGCGGCCAACCTCAGCGTTTCGACGATCAACCGTCTCGAGCTCGACCGCCGGGCGATACCGACCGCATCTACGCGCGCCGCAATCTCGCGCGCGCTCGGCATGAGCGCCGGCAACGTGTTCCCTCACGTGCGTCGCTAAGACCAGCGCCGGCGCCGCGAACCGACACCGCGGCGCCCCCCGAATCCCTGCGGCAACGCAACCGAAGGGAGCACCATGTCCGAGCCATACGCCGCCGACGAGACCCAGGTCGTCGCGAACGTCCTCGCCGAAACGTCGGCGACGGGGCACACGCGCAACGGGCTACTGAAAAAGGTCGCGACCAGCGCCGCGGCTGGGGCCGCCGCCGGCGGGATCGGCGGGCCGCTGCTGTCCATGGTAAACGCGGGCGCCGCGGACGCCGCCGTACCCACGATCCACAAGACCGGGACGATCGCGATCACCGCCGAGGCGCTCGCGGTGACGTATCTGAAGTCGGTGGTCCATAAGGCCGAGCAGCAGAACGTCTTCAACGCCTCGACCCGCACCATCCTCAAGGCGGCGAACGCGGCCGAGTGGGATCACTACAAGTTCCTCAAGGGCGCGGGCTTCCGGCCCCTGACGACCAAGTTCTGGATCCCCGACGAGTTCTACGGCACCAAGCTCGCCAACGTCCCGGCGACCCTCGAGGTGGCCGAAACGCTGTTCGTCAACGCCTATCTCAAGGCGATCTCCGTGTTCGCGCGCCGCGGCCAGCCGGTGCTGGCCCGCTACGCCGGCGAGACCTGCGCCGTCGAGGCGCAGCACCTCGCCCTCGCGCGCAGCCTCCAAGGGAAGCTGCCGAACAACATCGGCTTCGCCGCCTACACCCTTCACCACTTCAACTCGATCGTGGCGGCGCTTGAGCACGCCGGCGTCGGCTTCGGCAAGAAGGGCACCAAGCCGGGCTCGTTCCACAACTTCACCGGCCCTGACCACGCCCTGGTCCCGATCAAGCACAACGTACCCACGTAATCGGGTTGGCGGGGTGGCGACCGTCCTCGTCGCCACCCCGCCCGCCACCTGCGGGGGGATGCTCGCGTGCCCACCCCGGTCCCTGCACGGTGATGGTTGGGGAAGGCGCAGCACGCCACCAAACACGCCGAGGCCGCTCGGCTCGGGGAGGATCGCGCCGTCCGCCGCAAGCGTGCGCACATGGCCAGACCGCTGGCACCGCTCGACTCCGCGTCGGTGGTTTTGGTGTCAAACCGGCTCACGGGACAGTTCGCGTCGCCCGGCGCAATCGCGGCATACACCGCCGCTCCGCCTTCCCGACCGACATGGTTTACCGGTGCCAGTTCGGGGAAGGTGCTGGATACGGCCTCGCCGCCTGGGTGCTCGGCCGCTCGAGTTGAGGGAGCTTCGCGTGGCTGAGAACACTGCAGACTTTCTGCTCGCCCGTTTGCGGGAGTGGGACATCCACCGCATCTACGGGTATCCGGGCGACGGCATCAACGCGATCCTGGGCGCCTTTCGCCGGGCTGAGAGCGATCCGGAGCTGATCCAGGTGCGGCATGAGGAGATGGCGGCGTTCATGGCATGCGCGCACGCGAAGTACACCGGGGAGGTGGGCGTCTGCATGGCGACGTCAGGGCCGGGGGCGATCCACCTCTTGAACGGTCTCTATGACGCGAAGCTCGATCACCAGTCGGTGGTCGCGATCGTCGGCCAGCAGGCGCTGTCGGCCCTCGGTGGCTCCTATCAGCAGGAGGTCGACCTGACGACGCTGTTCAAGGACGTCGCCCACGAGTACGTTGAGATGTGCTGTGTGCCCGAGCAGATGCGCCACCTCGTCGATCGGGCTGTCCGGATCGCGAAGGATCAGCGCACGGTCACCTGTCTGATCGTCCCCAACGACGTCGCGTCGATGCCGGCGGTCGAGTCGCCGCCGCACGAACACGGCACGATCCACTCGGCAGTGGGCTATTCGCCGCCGCGGACCGTGCCCGCGCAGGACGACCTGCACCGCGCCGCCGCGCTGCTGAACGAGGGCGAGCGGGTGGCGATGCTGGTAGGCGCGGGCGCCCTGGGCGCGGGCGACGAGGCGGTCGAGGTCGCCGAACTCCTCGGTGCCGGCGTCGCAAAGGCTCTGCTCGGTAAGGCTGTCCTGCCTGACGACCTGCCGTTTGTTACCGGCGCGATCGGCCTCCTGGGCACGAAGCCGAGCTGGGATTTGATGATGAGGTGCGACACGCTGCTCATGGTCGGCTCGAGCTTTCCCTACTCGGAGTTCCTGCCAGAGGAGGGTAAGGCGCGCGGCGTCCAGATCGACCTCGACGCGCGGATGATCGGCATCCGTTACCCGATGGAGGTGCAACTTGTCGGCGACGCGAAGGGAACGCTGCGCGAGCTGATCCCGCTCATCGAGCGCAAGCAGGAGCGCTCCTGGCGCGAGGGCGTCGAAGAAGGAGTCGCGAAGTGGTGGGAGTTGATGGCGAAGCGGGCGCTCGAGAGCGCCGACCCGATCAATCCGCAGCGCCTCTTCTTCGAGCTTTCGAAGCGGCTCCCGGACGGTGCGATTCTCAGCTCTGACTCGGGCTCGTCGGCCAACTGGTTTGCGCGCGACGTGAGGCTTCGCACGGGGATGATGGCGTCGCTGTCCGGCAACCTGGCGACGATGGGGCCGGGCGTCCCTTACGCGATCGCGGCCAAGTTCGCGCACCCCGACCGGGTGGTGATCGCGATGGTCGGCGACGGGGCGATGCAGATGAATGGGCTCGCCGAGTTGATCACCATCAGCAAGTACTGGCAGCGGTGGAGCGATCCGCGCCTGGTGGTGCTGGTCCTGCACAACGACGACCTGAACCAGGTCACCTGGGAGCAGCGCGCGATGGAGGGCGATGCACGCTACGACGCTTCGCAGGACATCCCCGACTTCCCCTACGCCCGCTACGCCGAGCTAGTCGGCCTGCGCGGCATCCGTGTCGACGACCCCGACCAGGTAGGCGCTGCCTGGGATGAGGCGCTCGCCGCCGATCGGCCGGTGGTGCTGGAGGCGATCACCGACCCGTCGGTGCCACCACTGCCGCCACACATCACCTTCCAGCAGGCCACGCACTTCGCCCAAGCCGTGCTGCACGGCGACTCCGACCGCCGCGGAATGATCGCGCAGTCGGTAAAGCAGATGGCCGACACCATCATCCCCGGTCGCGGGTAGAGCCACCGCGGTGGCGACCGCCGTCCTGGCATCGACGTTGTGATCGAGCGTCTCGACGTATCCGACCACAGCGTCTGGGAGCCGGAGCCCGCCGGTGCGGTGCATGCGCTGACAACCGCCAGCTGCGCGGCGCCCGACGCCCGTCCTGCGAAGCACCAACCCGGCGCACGCGATCCGGCGCCGTTCGTTCGAAGGGGAGGAGTCGTGGGTCGCCGGGGCTGGATCGGCCAGGGCCAAGGTGGGTGGCGCAACGGGCCAGCAGCGTTCTCCGCAAATGCAGCCGGTATCTGAGGAAGGGAGCAAAGATGAGCCAGAACGGAAAACGAGAGGTCGTCGTCGTTACGGGGGCGTCCGGGGGGGTCGGGCGGGCGGTCGCGCACGCCTTCGCCCGGCGAGGAGCAGCCGTGGGCCTGGTGGCCCGGGGGGCAGAGGGCCTCGAGGGCGCCCGCCGGGAAGTCGAGTCGCTCGGCGGGAGGGGACTCGCACTTCCGACGGACGTCGCCGACCACGAGCAGGTCGAGGCGGCCGCGAACGCGGTCGAGACGGCGCTGGGGCCGATCGACGTGTGGGTGAACGACGCGATGGCCACCGTCTTCGCGCCGTTTCTGCAGGTGGAGCCGGAGGAGTACCGGCGCGCGACCGAGGTCACCTACCTCGGTGCCGTCTATGGGACGATGTCGGCGCTTCGGCGTATGACGGCTCGCGACCGGGGCACCGTCGTGCAGGTCGGCTCGGCGCTCTCCTACCGTGCGATCCCGCTCCAGTCGGCCTATTGCGGCGCCAAGTTCGCGATCCGCGGATTTACCGACTCGGTCCGAACGGAGCTCCTGCACGACGGATCGGGGGTGTGGATCACGATGGTCCAGCTGCCCGCGGTCAACACTCCACAGTTCAACTGGTGCCGCACCAAGCTGCCGGATCACCCGCAGCCCGTGCCGCCGATCTACCAGCCCGAGGTGCCCGCGGAGGCTGTCTACTGGGCTGCCCATCACCGCCGCCGCGAGCTGGATGTCGGCGGCAGCGCCGTCAAGGCGATCTTCGGCAACAAGGTGGCGCCGCGCTTCGCCGACTGGTATCTGGCACGTACGGGCTACAAGTCGCAGCAGGTACAGGACATGCCGGTGAACGGCCGGCCCGACAACCTCTTCGAGCCGGTGCCGCGCGAGGCGGCCACCCACGGGATGTTCGACGACCAGGCGCACGATCGCAGCTACCAGCTGTGGGCGAACACGCACCGGCCGCTCGTCGCCGCCGCGCTCGCGGGGGCCGGCGCCGCCGCGTTCGGGCTCGCGCGGGCCGTGCGGTGACAGATGCACACCCGGACCGGGGCGCGGCGACAATCGGCTTCGCGGTCCCGCACGTCCTTCGCGAGTACGCGCTGCTTGGCGACGGCGAACGGGGCATCCTCATCGGCCCGCGCGGCGACCTCGTCTGGATGTGCTTTCCGCGCTGGGAGAGCGACGGCGTCTTCTCCACACTGATCGGCGGCGCCGGCAGCTATGCCGTCACCCCGCGCGACCGTTTCGTTTGGGGTGGCTACTACGAGCCCGGCAGCCTCATCTGGCGCAGCCGCTGGGTCACGGACGCCGGCGCGATCATCGAATGCCGCGAGGCGCTCGCGCTGCCCGCTCGACCCGACCGGGCGATCGTCCTGCGCCGGGTGGTCGCCCGCCAGGGAACGGCGCGCGTCGCCGTCCTGCTGCACCCGCGCGGCGGCTTCGGCGCCGAGCCGCTGACCGGTTTATCCCAGGACGAGTCCGGTCGCTGGAACGGCCGCGTCGGTGCGACGCACCTGTGCTTCACGGGTGCCGAGGGAGCCGCTGTCGAGCCCGACGGCCGGCGCGGCAAGGCCCTGCGCCTCGAGCTCGACCTTGCCGAGGGCGAACACCACGACCTCGTCCTGGTGCTGGCGCTGCAACAAGCCAACGCCGAGCCTCCCGACCCGGACACCGCCTGGTCAGGCACCGAGGCCTGCTGGCGGGAGCGTGTCCCCACCTTCGTGCAGACGATCGCCCCTCGTGACGCACGCCACGCCTACGCCGTCCTCTCGGGCCTGACGAGCACCGGGGGCGGCATGGTGGCGGCGGCGACGATGTCGCTGCCGGAGCGCGCCCGTCAAGGCCGAAACTACGACTACCGGTACGTGTGGATCCGCGACCAGTGCTACGCCGGCCAGGCGGTCGCGAAGGACGGCCCTCACCCACTCCTCGACGACGCCGTCCGCTTTGTGCGCGATCGCCTGCTCGAACACGGGCCGGATCTGAAGCCGGCCTACACCACCAGCGGCGGCCCCGTCCCCGATGAGCGCCGACTCGACCTCCCCGGCTACCCGGGCGGCCAGGACGTTGTCGGCAACTGGGTGAACAAGCAGTTCCAGCTCGACGCTTTCGGCGAGGCGCTGCTCCTGTTCTCCGCGGCGGCCGGCCACGACCACCTCGACGCCGAAGGCTGGCGCGCCGTCGAGATCGCCGCCGAGGCGATCGAAGCGCGCTGGCACGATCGGGACGCCGGCATCTGGGAGATCGACCCCGACGAGTGGACGCACAGCCGGATGATCTGCGCCGCGGGGCTGCGCGCGGTCAGCGGTCGGCGTCCCGGCGGCGAGCTGGCGTCCCGCTGGCTCGCGCTCGCCGACGCGATCACGGCTGACGCCTCCGCGCGCGCGCTTCACGCGAGCGGACGCTGGCAGCGCTCGCCCAGTGACGAACGGCTCGACGCGGCGCTGCTGCTGCTCCCGATCCGGGGCGCGATCTCGGCCCAAGACCCCCGGTCGCTGGCGACTCTCGAGGCATTCGACGCCGAGCTCACCGAGGACGGCTACGCCTACCGCTACCGCCCCGACGAGCGTCCGCTCGGCGCGGCGGAAGGCGCGTTTCTTCTGTGCGGTTTTCTGATGTCGCTGGCACGGGCGCAGCAAGGCGACAGGGTGGCGGCGATGCGCTGGTTCGAGCGCAGCCGCGCGGCATGCGGCCCGCCCGGCCTGCTCTCGGAAGAGTTCGACGTCACCGAGCGGCAGATGCGCGGCAACCTGCCGCAGGCGTTCGTACACGCGCTCCTGCTTGAATGCGCCGTCGAGCTCGAACACTTGGAGCCGGCGTGATCCTCCGCGTCCTCGTTGCCGGCCGCTTGGTCTTCGGCTCATTGCTCGTGGCCGAGCCGGACGGCGTCCTGCGGCCGCTGGCGCAGCGGCGGGTCACACGCGGTGAGCGCACCGTCGCCCGCCTACTCGGCGTCCGCAACATCGTCGAGGGCGCAGTGCTCGCTCGTCACCCCGGCCGCGGCTGGCCGCTCGCCGGCGCAGCCATCGACGCGACTCACTCCCTCAGCATGGCCGCCCTCGCGATCACCAGCCGGAAACACCGGCGGCTCGCGCTCGCGAGCGCGCTCACCGCCGCCACGACCGCCACCATGGGCCTTGTCGCTGCCGCAGGGTCCAGCGCTGGGTCTTCGGACCGGGTGCGGTGACTGAAGCGCCCTCGCCCCGGCCGGTGCTCCCGTCGGGCACGCAGGCGGAGCTCGTCCACGGCGGGCAGCGAGCTGGCAACCTCGACTGCTCGACGGCGACGCCACCGGCGAGATGTGCTCCGGCGCCCGCGGCCAGGCGCTGATCCCGTGGCCGAACCGTCTGCGCGACGGCTGCTACGGGCTCGACGGCGAGCGCCACCAGCTCCCATTCAGCGAGCCGGACAAGCGAAACGCGATCCACGGGCTCGTGCGTTGGGCCAACTGGACGGTCGCACCCGCGGGCTGTCAACCCGTTCGCGCCGTGCCCACGGATCGCGGACGAGCTCGGCGACGGCGGGCTCGCCGTCCACACGACGGCCACGAACATCGGGACCGCCACCTGCCCGCACGGAGCGGGCGCGCATCCCTACGTACTTGGAACGGAGACGGTCGACCCCTGCGCCTGCGGGTGCTCAGGGCGACGCGCCTCGTCCTGGACGACCTACTAGTCGCCGCCAGCGTGCTCGCGCTGACCGCGTGCCTTCGGCCTCACCGCCTACTACCAGGGGCTGATCGGGGCGGCCAGCTCACCTGCTACGTGTCGCTCGCGACCGGCGGCGTCACGCCGTTGTGATTTACCGCGTTGCTCGGGATTCCAGGCGATGACGCTCATGGCTGAAATCTGCAGTCAGTCACTGAGGAACTGACGCTCGGACGTCCGATCACTGACATTCCACGTCCAAACCCCACTGAGATCTTCGTATCCGATCACAGCTCAGCCGCAGCCGGAGTTGTCGCCGCAGTCGCGGCACGTGTAGCACGCGCCGGTGCGGACCTTGCGGCCGCCGCACTTGGCGCACTCCACGGCGTCTTCCCAGGCGTTGAACAGCGCGCGCTGGCCGGGGCCCGGGGCGGGCGCCGCGTGCGGGGCGGGCTCGTCGGCGGTCGGTGCCGTCGAGTGGCCGCTGCCGTTCGCGAGCTGCTCGCGCATCGCGGCGTTCATGATGCCCAGCTCCGCCTGGGTCTCGGCCTCGAGGAAGCGCTTGCCCATCCACCGGAAGATGTAGTCCGGGATCGACTTGGCGATGCGGATGTCCGGATCGTTCGTGATCCCGGACGGCTCGAAGCGCATGTGGGCGAACTTGCTCACGAACACCTCGAGCGGCACGCCGTACTGCATGCCGACCGACACGGCGATCATGAACGCATTCATCAGGCCGGCGAGGGTGGTGCCCTCCTTGGCGATGTCGACGAAGATGTCGCCCGGGTCGCCCTCCGGGAAGAGCCCGACGTGGATGTAGCCCTCGTACTCGCCGACCTGGAACTTGCGGCCGATCTCCTGGCGCTCGATCGGCATCACCCGGCGGGTCGGCTTGGCGGCGATCAGCTCCGGCTGGGAGCTCTTCGTCTGCAGCGGCTGGGCCACCTTGCACCCGTCGCGGTAGATCGCGATCGCCTTCACCCCGAGCTTCCACGCGTCCATGTAGAGCTGGGCGACGTCGTCGACGGTGACGTCGTTCGGCAGGTTGACCGTCTTCGAGATCGCCCCGGAGACGAACGGCTGCACGGCCGCCATCATGTTGACGTGGCCCATGTGGTGGATGGCGCGGTCGCCGACGGCGACGTCGAACACGGACAGGTGCTCGCCGTGGAAGCCGGGCGCCCCGACCACCGTGTTGTGCTCGTTCACGTAGGCGACGATCTGGTCGACCTCGTGCGGCGCGTAGCCCAGCTTCTCGAGGGCCGTCGGCACGGTCTGGTTGACGATCGTGATGTCGCCGCCGCCGACGAGCCGCTTCGACTTCACCAGCGAGAAGTCGGGCTCGATGCCGGTCGTGTCGCAGTCCATCATGAAGCTGATCGTGCCGGTGGGCGCGATCACGACGGCCTGGGCGTTGCGGTAGCCCTGGTCTTCGCCGAGGGCGAGCGCCTCGTCCCACGCGGTCCGGGCTGATGTGACCATGTCGGCCGGCACCAGCGAGGAGTCGATGTTGCCGACGGCGGCCCGGTGCTTTCGGATCACCCGCAGCATCGCGTCGCTGTTGCGGGCGTACTCGTCGAACGCGCCGACGCGCCCGGCCATGTCGGCCGACTTGCGGTAGGCCCGGCCGGTCATGATCGCCGAGATGGCGGCCGCATAGGCCCGGCCCTCGTCGGAGTCGTACGCGAGCCCGCGCGCCATCAGCAGCGCGCCCAGGTTGGCGAAGCCGAGCCCGAGCTGGCGCATCGCCCGCGCGTTCTGGGTGATCTCGTCGGTGGGGTAGCTCGAGTTCCCGACCAGGATCTCCTGGGCCATGAAGATGACGTCGACGGCCCGCTCGAACCGCTCGACCTGGAACTCGCCCGTCTCCGGGTCGCGGAACTTCATCAGATTCAGGCTGGCGAGGTTGCATGCGGAGTTGTCGACGTGCAGGTACTCCGAGCACGGGTTCGAGGCGTTGATCCGCCCCGTCGCCGGGCAGGTGTGCCAGTCGTTCATCGTCGTGTCGTAGTGCATGCCGGGATCGGCGCACTTCCACGCGGCCTCGGCGATCTGGTGCATCAGGTCGCGGGCGCGGACGGTCTTGACGACCGAGCCGTCGGTGCGGGCGGTCAGCTCCCAGTCGTCGTCGTCGGTGACGGCGCGCATGAACTCGTCGGTGACGCGCACCGAGTTGTTCGCGTTCTGGTACTGGATCGAGGCCCAGTCAGGCGAGTCGAGGCTCATGTCGTAGCCGGCCGCCTGCAGCACGCGGGCCTTCTCCTCCTCGTGCTGCTTGCACCATATGAACTCCTCGATGTCCGGGTGGTCGACGTTCAGGACGACCATCTTGGCCGCCCGGCGCGTCTTGCCGCCCGACTTGATCGTGCCGGCCGAGGCGTCGGCGCCGCGCATGAACGAGACCGGCCCGGAGGCGTAGCCGCCCTTGGCCAGCTGCTCCTGGGAGGAACGCAGCTTGCTCAGGTTGATGCCCGACCCGGAGCCGCCGCGGAAGACCAGGCCCTCCTTGCGGATCCAGTCGAGGATCGACTCCATGTTGTCCTCGACCGAGAGGATGAAGCACGCGCTGCACTGCGGGTTCTCCTCGAAGCCGACGTTGAACCACACCGGCGAGTTGAAGGCGACCATCTGGTGCAGGAGCAGGTGGGTCAGCTCGGCGCGGAAGATCTCGGCCTCCTCGCCGTCGGCGAAGTAGCCGTCCTTCGTGCCCCAGGCGGTGACGGTGTCGGCGACCCGGCCGATCATCTGCCGCACGGAGCGCTCGCGCTCGGGCGAGTTCAGCTTCCCGCGGAAGTACTTCTGGGCGACGATGTTCGTGGCCGTCTGGCTCCAGAACCTCGGGAACTCGACGTCGCGCTGCTCGAACGACGGGCCGTCCTTGCCCGGGATCAGCGCGGTGCGCGTCTCCCACTCGACCGCGTCGAACGGCTCGATGCCGGCTTGCGTGAAGTAGCGGGGCACGCCGATGCGGACATCCTCTTTGCCCTCCACTACCGAGTTCGTCGTCCGCTTCACGGTCGTCGCCATGCCCGTCGCCTCCTCACCAGTCGAAGTTTACCGAACACCTGTTCGTTTCGCCACCCGCTTGGCGGGCTTCTTGCGTCCCTCGAGCTGCGCCAGCTCGCGCTCGAACTCGTCCACGTCCTGGAAGTCGCGGTAGACCGACGCGAACCGCACGTAGGCCACCCGGTCGAGATCGCGGAGCACCCGCAGGGCCTGCTCGCCGATGCGGCGCGCCTCCACCTCGTCGCCGACGCCGTTGCGCAGATCGGCCTCGATCCGCACGGCCGCCTGCTCGATGTCCGCGAGCGGCACCGGCCGTTTCACGCACGCCCGGGTCAGCCCGGCCATCAGCTTCGCGCGGTCGAACGGCTGGCGGGTGCCGTCGCGCTTGACCACGTGCAGGGCGGCCTGCTCCACGCGCTCGAACGTCGTCATGCGCTGGCCGCACAGGAGGCACTCCCGCCGCCGCCGGATGGCGCCTTTGCCCGCGACGCGGGTGTCGACGACCTTCGTTTCTCCGTGCTCGCAATAGGGACAGTTCATGCGGTCTCTCTTCCCGCCCTTTTCTACATCTCGTGGGTGGTCTCCCTGCCGAACCCCTATATCTAGTGGGAACGACCGGTCGGGGCGAGGTATTCTCGTAGGTGGGCCGGACGGACTCGAAAGCCCGCTCAGGGAGCCGGATTGCGGTTTTCGGAGGCCGGCGATGGGGCACGAGGAGCCTGATGGGACTGAGCGATGCACTGACGGTCGTGGGTGTCGTCACGGCCACGGTCGCCGCGGTCGTGATGGCGGCGCTGATCGGGTGGAACGAGCGGAGCGCGAGCCTCGCCGACCGCCGCCGCTCGCCGCGGTAAGTCCAGCGGCCTAGCGGGCGATCGAGCGGAGCGTCTCGGCGAGGCCATCGCCGATCGGCGTCGTCGCCTTCCAGCCGAGCTCGCGCGCGGCCAGCGACGGGTCGAGGGCGCTGCGGGCGAGCTCGCCCAGGCGGGGCGGTCGCAGCTCCGGCGTGACGTCGGTGCCCGCCGCCCGCTGGCACTCGGCCAGGAGGTCGTTCACGCTCGTCTCGGCCGCCGTGCCGACGTTGAAGATCGCGTGCTCGCCGGTGTAGTCGAGCGCGGCCAGGTTGGCCGCGACGACGTCGCCCACGTAGACGTAGTCCCGCGTCTGGCTGCCGTCGCCGAAGACGAGCGGCGTCTCTCCCTCGGTGAGCTTGCCGAAGAAGATCGCGACGACGCCGGCCTCGCCGTGCGGGTCCTGGCGCGGCCCGTACACGTTGCCGTACCGGAGGATGACGTGGCGCGTGCCGTAGAGACGATTGTAGAGCTCGATGTAGTGCTCGCCGCACAGCTTGGCGACGCCGTAGGGCGCCATCGCCGCGCAGGGCGTCGACTCGGGCGAGGGGATCACGTCGACCTCGCCGTAGATCGCCCCGCCGGTCGAGGAGAACACGACCCTGGCGTCGCACAAGCGGGCCGCCTCGAGCACCTCGGCCGTCCCGCGCACGTTCACGTCGGCGTCGCGGCCGGGATCCTCGACCGACACGCGCACGTCGGCCTGGGCGGCCAGGTGGAAGATCGCCTGCGGCCGCAAATCCGATGCGAGCGCGCGCAGCGCGGACGCGTCGCGGATGTCGATCTGGTGGAACTCGGCGCCTGCCGGCACGCGCTCGCGCTTGCCGGAGGAGAGGTCGTCGACGACCGCGACCCGGTCGCCACGGGCGAGCAGGGCGTCTGCGACATGGGAGCCGATGAAGCCGGCGCCGCCGGTGACGATCGCGGTGATGGCCATGGCGGCGGAGCTTACCGGGCGGCTTTGGGCGGCAGCGCCCCCACGAGCCCGCTGTGGGCCATCACGACGCCCGGGCTGACCTGGAGCATCGCCAGGTAGCGGCGGCCGAACGGCGTGCCCGGATCGGGCGGTGCCACCAGCGCGCGCACCCGTGCCACGAGCGCCTCGGGGGTCTCCGCGGCCGGCTCCGCGTCGGACGCGTCCTGCGCCTCGTCGATCGCCGCGATGAGCTCGGACAGCGGGCGCAGCCATGCGAGGCGGAAGCTCTGCGAGGCGATCTGCAGGAACTCGGCGCCGGTGAGGCGGCCGCCGTAGCGCTCCAGGTCGACCCGCTCGGCCTCGAGCAGCCGGCGGTGCAGGTCGAGGAGGTGCGGGCGCAGTGCGGAGAGATCGTCGGCCATGGCCGTATTGTGGTCGTCACCGTTCTCGGGCGGCGCGGCTCAGCGGCCGGCGCCGGCGTACGGCGGGTCGACCATCGGCCGCGAGCATGGCGACAACCCATCCATCCGTCGATCAGCCGTTTCGAACCGGGCGGGCCCGCGGCGGGGCGGGCTCAGGCGCTCGAACGGGAATGGGCGAAGTCCCGGCCGGCGCGCCGTCGCTCCTCCTGCGCGCGGTCTGCTTCGGCATACGCGGGGCGCTCGTCGCCGTGACGCTCGTGGTCGGGCTCGTCGCGGGCGGTGTGATCATCGTTCCGCTCCTGATCTTCGCCCCGCCGCTGCCGGTCATCCTCACCGGGCCGGCGGTCGTCTATGTCCTGGGCGCGACCGGCTCGATGGCCGATGACTCGCACGCTCGCCGCAGCCGGCGCTGACGGCGTCAGGCGGCCTGGGTGGCGACCGGCTCGTCCTCCCGCTGCACCTCGACCGTCTTCTCCGGCGTCAGCACGAGGCGGCCGCGGAACGGCCCTTTGCGATCCTTGAAGTCCATCCAGTCGGAGGCGCCCTGCTCGATCACCTG
>DASUHM010000090.1 GCA_036273515.1 Gaiellales bacterium | reverse complement strand
AGATGGTTGATTCCGATTCCCGTGACGTCCAAGGTGCAAGCCCTGCGGGCTTGCACCGGTCGGAGGTGATCTGCGATCACGCAGGTCATCCTCCGGGCTGCGAACCGCGCAGCGCAAGGACGCAGGGAGCGGTCATAGTTGACCTATGGGCGCGACCGAGGACGTAGCGATGCGACGGTTCGCAGCCGCAGCCCCACCACGACCCGCACCTCCGCCGCCGCGGGACGTCCAGGCGCGCGGGGATCGGAATCAACCATCTAGATGAGCCAGGTCCGCGCCGCCGTCGTCCACGCCCCGGGGCGGTTCGCCGTCGAGTCGTTCCCGCAGCCGGATCCCGAGCCGGGAGCGGCGCTCCTGCGCATGCACTACTCCGGCATCTGCGGTACCGACAAGCACACGTGGCGGGGCGAGAGTCTGCAGTACGCCGGCACCGACCACGAGCGCGAGGCTGCCTACCCGCTGATCTGCGGCCACGAGAACGTGGGCGTCATCGAGGCGCTCGGGCCCGGCGACCCGCCGGTCGACGCCGACGGCACGCCGCTCGGGGTCGGCGACCGGGTCGTGCCGGCGCCCAACCTGACCTGTGGCCGCTGCCGCTTCTGTCTCAGCGAGACGGCGCCCTACTACCTGTGCACCGCGCTCGAGGACTACGGCAACTCGCTCACCTGCGTGCGCCCGCCGCACCTGCTCGGCGGCTGGTCGGAGCTGATGTACCTGCTGCCCGGAACGCGCATCTTCCGGGTGCCGGACGATCTGCCTTCCGAGCTGGCCGCACTCACCGAGCTGCTGGCCGTCACGAACGGGCTCGACCGGGCCCGCGCCGTCCCCGGCGGCTTCGGCTTCGGCGACACGGTGGCGGTGCTCGGCGTCGGCCCGCTGGGGCTGATGCACCTGGCCAAGGCGGAGCTGATGGGCGCCGGCCGCCTCGTCGCGGTCGACGTCCTGCCCGAGCGGCTCGACCACGCCCGCACGTTCGGCGCCGAGCTCGTCCTCGACGCATCACGGACGAGCCGGGAGGAGCGGATCGAGGCCGTGCGCGCAGCCACCGCCGGCCTCGGCGCCGACCTCGTCTGCAGCTGCTCCGGCCTCGCGGAGAGCATGATCGAGGCGCTCGACCTCGTCCGTCCAGGCGGCACCGTGATCGAGGCGGGCGCGTTCGTCGACATGGGCCCGGTGCCGATCAACCCGAACAGCCAGGTGTGCATCCCCGGCGTGACCATCCTCGGCGTCGGTGGGGAGACGCTCGACCAGTACCGCCCCTCCCTCGACATGCTGGCCCGGCACCGCGACCGGCTGCCGTTCGCGCGCGCGATCACGCACCGGGTCGGGCTGGACGAGGTCGGCGACGCGCTCGAGCTGGCTCAGACCGGCGCGGCGATGAAGGTGCTCGTCGCGCCCAATGGCTAGCCCGCCAGCGAGGCGATGACCTCGCCGGTGCGCCGGTCGGTCGGGCCGGCCAAAAGGCCGACGACGTGCTCGCGCATCCAGGGCGAGCCGACCTCGTGCATCACGCGGTCGGCGGCCGCGGCGTCGTCGAAGAGGAGGACCAGGTGGAGCTCGCGCTCGCCGGTCTGGACGACGTAGGCGTCGCGGCAGCCGGCGGCGGCGATGCGGGGCATCGCGTCGTCGCGGAGCCGAGCGGCCAGGCCCGCGTCGACGGGATCGGCGAACGTGAGGCGGTTGACGACTCCGTACATCAGGCGGTCCGGTACCACTCCCGCGGCGGCTGCGGCAGCACGCCGACGCGCTCGCGCCACGGAGTCGCCAGCTCCTCCGCGATGGCCGCGAGCCGCTCGAGCAGCGGCCGCGAGTGCGAGACGAGCGCCTTGCGGGACTCGTCCGGGTCGGTCACGAGCCCGGCGTCGAAGAGGGTGCGCCCGACGATGAAACCGCTCGCGCCGGCCCGGCAGGCGTCCTCGATCTGGCCGCCGATCACGTCCTCGCCGGCGCCGCCGCCGAGCAGCACCCACGGGATTGCCCGTCCGACGGCAGCGTCGAGCTCCTCGCAGGCGGCCGCCGAGCCCGGGTACTGGAGCTTCAGGATGTCCGGCTCCAGCGCCGAAAGGCGCCGGGCGCCCTCCACCACGAGCTCGGCGAAGCGCTCGCCGCCGGCCCGCTCCTCGCCTTCCCGCTTGTAGACGATCGGCTCGACGATCAGCGCGAGGCCGGCCTCGCGGCAGGCGGCGACGGCGGTGCGGACGACGCCCTCCTGGCGCTCGGCCTGGGCGGCGACGTCGGCCCGATAGGGCAGGAGCAGCTTCGCTCCCGAGGCGCCCAGCCGGCGCGCCTTGGCGGCCGACCAACCCTCCAGGAACTGCGTCTGGGCAACCTTGGCGACGTCGCCGTAGCCCATCGCCTCGAGCGGGACGACGATTCCGGTTGAGCCCGGCACCGCGCCGGCGGCGATCGTCTGGGCGACGGAGTACTCGGCGTCGAGCAGGATCATGGTGGCGGCCGGCGCGAGCGCGGCGGCGACCCGCACCTTGAGCTCGGTGATGCCGGCGTCGTCGAGCTGCATGCCGCGCTTCGCGAGCACGGCCTGAAGCGCGTCGCGGTGGTCGACCGCCGCGCCGGCGATCACGCCGCGCGGCGATGCCAGCCGGTCGAGCGCCCGGGCCCGCTGGGCGGAGCGCATGTGGTCGCTCATGCGGCCCCCACGGCGCGCCGGGCGATGTCGGTCAGAAGGCGGGCGTCGCGGACGGCGTCCTCCACCGTGTTGCGCGGCTCGTCGCCGCGGACGACGCTGCCCCAGAACCCCTCGAGCTCCCGCACGAACGCCTCCTCGTAGCCGGCCTGCACGTGCACCGTATCGAGCCGCAGCCCGTCCGACCGGCGCACCCGCAGGGACGTCTGCTGGTTGTTCAGGTACGGCGAGGGGAACTCGAGCTCGACGACCCGGTCGTCGAAGTGCAGCGTGTACCGCTCGCGGTACCAGGCCACGCCGGGCACGAGCACCTGCACGAGGTGCCAGAGCGCCCGTCCGTCCAGCAGCGACACCGACCCGGACGCGCCCTCGCCGCCGGCGAAGATCTTGCCGTCGAGCACCGGGCCGGTGACGATGCCCATCCGGTCGAGCATCCCGTGGGTCGCGTTCACGACGTGCACCGCCCCGGACATGAGCGGCTCCGTGTAGCCGCGCAGGTTGTCGCCGTCGACCACGATGCCGAGCGCCTCCGCCGCCTGGGCGTGCTGGCGGGCGCGCGTGTCGGCGATGAGCTCGGCCGGCACGTCGTCGGGTCGCACCAGCGGCCGGTGGGCGACGAACGGCCACGAGTCGGGGTCGGACACCTCGACCGACAGGTAGCGCAGCCCCTCGCCGCCCTCGGGCAAATACTCGAGCGCCGCCCGGTAGTTGGGGTCGAAGCGCTTCATGTAGCCGACCTGCACGACGGTCCCGGCGCGGTCGCGGGCGGCCGCGATCTCGGCCGCGTCGGTGTCCGTGTAGCAGAGCGGCTTCTCGCAGAAGACGTGCAGCCCGGCCTCGAGGCCGGCGAGCACCGTGGCCGCGTGCAGCGGGTCGGGCACGGCGACGACCAGCGCGTCGAGCGACTGGAGCAGCAGGTCGCCGGCCGTGGCGAAGCCGGCGACGCCGTAGCGGCCGGCGATCTCGGCGCGCACGTGGGCGGACGGGTCGGCGACGCCGACGAGCTCGAACTTCTCGCTCAGGTGCAGCAGGTTGGGGATGTGCTCGACCTGAGCGATCATCCCCGCGCCGACGACGCCGACACGGAGCCGGGTGTCAGCCACGTTCACCACCAGGGAGGGCGCGCTCGAGGGCCCGCTCCCGCTCGTAGTCAGCCCGGGCGGCCGCCACGGCCGGCATCGTCGAGACCTCGGCGACCGGGACGTCCCACCACGACTCGTAGGAGCCGACGCCGCGGCCCGGGTCGCACTCGACGACGATGACGGTGGTGCGGTCGGCGGCGCGCGCCTCGGCGAGCGCGACGCGCAGCGCGGCGATGCTCTCGACGCGCACGCCGTGCGCGCCCAGGCTGCGCGCGTTCGCGGCCAGGTCGACGGGCTGGCTGTAGGCCGTGCCGAAGCCCTCCGAGCCGAGCGAGCGGGAGAGGCCGCCGATCGAGCCGAAGCCGTGGTTGTCGACGAGGACGACGGTCAGCCGCACGCCCTCCTGGATCGACGTCGCGATCTCGGACGACATCATCAGCCACGAGCCGTCGCCGACCATCACGAGCACCTCGCGGCCGGGGTCGGCCAGCTTCACGCCCAGGCCGCCCGCGACCTCGTAGCCCATGCACGAGTAGCCGTACTCGACGTGGTAGCCCTTCGGATCGCGGGTGCGCCAGAGCTTGTGCAGGTCGCCGGGCATGCTGCCGGCGGCGCAGACGACGACGTCGCGCGGCTCGGCCGAGTCGTTCACGGCGCCGATCACCTGGGCCTGGGTGGGCGGGCCGTCCGCGCCGGCGTAGAGCCGGCCCACCTCGGCGTCCCACTCGCGGTTCAGGCGCGCGGCCAGGTCGGCATGGGCGGCCGCCACACGGTGGCCGGCCAGCGCTTCGGCCAGCGCCTCGAGCCCGGCCCGGGCGTCGCCGACGAGCGCCAGCGCGCCCAGCTTGTGGGCGTCGTAGGCGGCGACATTCAGGGACGCGAGGCGCAGGTCGGGGTCCTGGAAGGCGGTGCGCGACGCGGTCGTGAAGTCGCCCAGGCGGGTGCCGACGGCGATGACGAGGTCGGCGTCGCGGGCGACCACGTTGGCCGCGCGGGTGCCGGTGGAGCCGAGCGCGCCGAGCGCGCCCGGGTGGTCGTAGGGCATCGCCCCCTTGCCTGCTTGAGTCTCGGCGACCGGGATGCCGGTGGCGTCGGCGAGCGCGCGCAGGGCGGCGGTCGCCTCGGAGTAGATGACGCCGCCGCCGGCCACGATCAGCGGCCGCCGCGCGCCCCGGACGAGGGCCGCCAGGTCGGCCACCGCCGCCGGATCGGGCACCGGCCGGGCGATGCGCCACACGCGCGGCTCGAACAGCTCCTGCGGGTAGTCGTGCGCCTCGGCCTGGACGTCCTGCGGCAGTGCCAGGGTGACGGCGCCCGTCTCGGCCTGGTCGGTCAGCACCCGCACCGCCTCGAGCAGCGACGGCCCGAGCTGGTCGGGCCGGTTGATGCGGTCGAAGAAGCGGCTGACCGGCCGGAACGCGTCGTTCACCGACGCGTCGGGGGCGCCGGGCAGCTCGAGCTGTTGCAGCGCCGGGTTCACCCGCCGCGACGCGAACACGTCGCCGGGCAGGAGCAGCACCGGCAGGCGGTTGATCGTCGCGAGCGCCGCGCCGGTGACCATGTTGGTCGCGCCGGGGCCGATCGACGACGTGCACGCCCACGTCTGCAGCCGGTTGCGGTGGCGGGCGTAGGCGACCGCCGTGTGCACCATCGCCTGCTCGTTGCGGGGCAGGACGAACCGCAGGCCGCCGTGCTGCTGGAGGGCCTGGCCGACGCCGGCGACGTTCCCGTGGCCGAAGATGCCGAGCACGCCGGCGAGGAGCGGCGCCCGTTGGCCGTCGCGCTCGACCTGCTGCTCGGCCAGGAAGGCGACGAGCGCCTGCGCGGTCGTCATCCGCACCGTGCTCACTTGACCGCCCCGAGCGTCAGGCCGCGCACGAAGTGGCGCTGGACGACGAGGGCGAAGATCACGATCGGAAGCGCGCCGATCACCCCGGCCGCGGCCATCGGCCCGTACTCGATCTGGATCTTGCCGATCAGGGTCGAGACGCCCACCGGCACGGTCTGCGCCTGCGTCGTCGAGGTCAGCGAGAGCGCGATCAGGAAGTCGTTGTACGTCGTGATGACGCAGAAGATCGCCGTCGCAGCCAGGCCGGGCGCCGCCAGCGGGATCACCACCCGCCAGAGCGCGCTCAGGCGGGAGTCGCCGTCGACCATCGCCGCCTCCTCGATGTCGCGCGGGATCTCGGCCAGGAAGCTCTGCATCATCCAGATCACGAAGCTCGTGTTCAGCCCGGTGTAGATCAGGATCAGGCCGAGGCGCGTGTTCAGCAGGCCCCACTTGGCGAGGGTGATGTAGAGCGGGATCACGAGCAGGATGCCGGGGATCATGCGCACGAGCAGCGCGACCACGAGCGCAGACTGGTTCAGGCCGAAGCGCAGCTGGAAGCGCGCCAGCGCGTACGCCGCGAGCGTGCCGATCGTGAGGCTGAAGGCGACCGACACCGCCACGATGATGAGGCTGTTCTCGAGGTACGCGCCGAAGTGGTACACGTCGAACAGGCGCGAGTAGTTGCTCGTGGTCGGGTGGTGCGGATAGAGCGTGACGCCGCCGAAGATGTCGACCGGCTGCTTCAGCGACGTGTCCACCATCCACCAGAACGGGAAGAACGCCACCGCGAGGATCAGCGCGATGGTCAGGTAGAGCCCGATCCGGGGCAGGCGCGCGCTCACCGGGCCGCCCTCCGCATCAGGCGCACGGCCACGACCATCAGCAGCATCACCATGATGAGCAGCATCACGAGCATCGCCGCCGCCTGGCCGTACTGGGTGAACAGGAACGCCGTGTTGTAGGCGTAGATCGAGATCAGCCGGGTGGCCGTCCCCGGGCCGCCCTGGGTGAGCACGTAGATCTGGTCGAACGTGCCGATGGCGTCGATCGTCCGCAGCGTGATCGCGACCAGCAGGACCGGCATGAGCATCGGCAAGGTGTGGTCCATGAAGAGCCGCACCCGCCCGGCGCCGTCGACCCGGGCCGCCTCGAGCGGCTCCTGCGGCATCGACTGGAGCCCGGCCAGGACGATCAGGAAGATCAGTGGCGTCCACTCCCACACGTCGACGACCACGACGGCGATGAACGCGCTCGTGTTGTGGGCGAGCACGTCTGGCGGGCTGGCACCGAAGAGCTGGAACAGCGGGTCGGTGACGCCGACGCCCGAGTCGTAGATCAGGCGCCACATCACGCCGACGACGACGGGCGCGATCGTCATCGGCAGGATCAGGCCGACCCGGATCGGGCTCGAGAACCGGATCTCGCGCGAGACGAGCAGGGCCAGGCCGAGGCCGAGCAGCGTCTCGATCGTGACGGTGCAGACGACGTACTTGGCGGTCGTCTCCATGGCCTGGCGGAAGAACTCGTCGTTCCAGGCGTTGCGATAGTTCGTCAGGCCGTTCGTGCCGAAGTCGCGGCCGTAGAGGTAGTGGGTGAAGCTGGCGCGGACGCCGTAGAAGAGCGGATAGAGCGAGACGCCCGCGAGCGCCACCGCCGCGGGCACGAGGAGCAGGTAGGGGCTGGCGAAGAACCGCCCGCCCCACTCCGCCCCGACCTTGCGCTGCCGCGGCGGCTCCCCGGGCTCCGGGCTTTCCGGGCTGAGGACGACGTCCGTCATGACCTGGACCCTGCAGGCGCCGCCGCTCCGGCGAGACCGCGTCTCGCCGGAGCTGAACGGGCCGCCCGTCCTCGCACATCAAGGAGGAGGCTCGTGGGGGAACCATGGGTTCCCCCACGCACTAGTACGTCCCCTGCTGCTTGAGGTACGCCGTGATCTGGTTTGCCGCCGTCGTCAGGTGCGACTGCGCGATCTGCTGGTAGTTCGACTTCTGCGAGATCGCCTGCACCAGCGCCTGGTTCAGGGCCGTGCCGAGCAGGTCTTCCATCTTCGGCTCGTCCGGCGTGCGCGGCTTGGGGATGGAGTTGTCGACCGCGTCTGCGATCGCCGGCAGCCAGCGGTACTTCTTCGAGAGCGTCGGGTCGCGCAGGGCGGAGCCGGTGACGGCAGCGCTGCCCGTCCCCGCGAACTCCTTCTGCACGGCGCTCGACGTGAACCACTCGAGGAACTTGACCGCGCCCGCCGTGTTGGGCGCGCCCGAGGCGATGCCGCAGATGAACGTGCCGATCGCCGGCCCGCTGCGCTCCTGCGACGGGGTGGCCGCGAAGTCGATCTTGTGCGGCACCTTCGACTGGGTCGGGTCGTCGACGACGTGAGCCGTGCCGGTGTACTCGGTCATCGCCGTGCAGTGGCCCTCGAGCATGACCGCCGTCTCCTGGCTCGTGTCGAAGGCGGCCACGCCGGACGGCATGTAGGGGATGAACGAGAACAGCCGCTCGAGGGCGCCGACGCCCTCCGGCCCGGCGAACCCGGGCGACCAGTCGTCGTTCACGAAGTTGCCGCCGTAGGAGTTCAGCAGCGGCAGGTAGGTCTGCACGATCGGGTTGCCGGCCACGCCGCGGGCCGTCCAGCCGTACATCGACGGCGGGTTCGTCTTGGCCTTGGCGGTGGCGGCGATGTCGTCCCAGGTCTTCGGGGCCGACGAGAACAGGTCGCCGCGGTAGTACAGGATCTCGACGTCGTCGATGATGACGAGCGAGTAGAGCTGCGGCGTGTCGTTCGCGAACGCCTTCAGGCGCGGGCCGGACTTCGGCGGCCAGTAGCCCTGGTCGAGGCCCTTGGCGAGGATGTCCGGGTTCACCTTGAGGCCGAGCTTGTCCATGCTCTGGATGATCCCGCCGGCCGCGAACTCCGGCACCCAGTTGTCGTCCATCACGTAGATGTCGTAGGCGCCGGTCTTCTGGAGGCCGTCGGTCTTCGAGTTCTGGTACCAGGCGTTGTAGTTGGTCTGCTGGTAGTGGACCTGGATGCCGGTCTCTTTGGTGAACTTGGGCAGGAAGACCTGCTGGAAGGGCACCATGGCCGGGTCGGAGAACGTGCCGATCGTGATCGATCCGCCGCCGGAGCCGCCGGAGCCGGCAGCGGCGCCGGACGACGATCCTCCGCTGCTTCCGCAGGCGGCGGCCAGCGGGCCGAGGCCGCCGAGAACGGCGCCGGTACCGAGGGCGCTCTTGACGATCTGGCCGCGCGTGTACGAGCGCGAGGCGCGCTCACTGCTGATGTGGTCGCTCATGCAACGCTCCTCCTTCAAGGGCAGGGTCGGTCGGGGGCGTGGACTGCGTCGCTTGGGTCGGGACGGGCTCCTCCTTGGGGGCGGGCGCGGCGGTGATCGCGGCGCCGGTGTCGGCGTCGAAGATGTGCAGGTGGTTGCGGTCGGGCAGGATGCCGACCGGAGTGCCGATGGCCGGCTCGACGCCGGCGGCGGCGCGCAGGTTGACGAGCTCGCCCTCGAGCGCCACCGTGATCAGCGTCTCGTTGCCGAGCGGCTCGACGACGTAGACCTCGCCCCGCAGGGTGCCGGGCGCGTCGGCGGCGACGATCTGGCCGTGCTCGGGCCGGAAGCCGAGCTTGGCCCGCCCGCGCACCGGCGCGTCGCGCAGCGCCACGCTGCCCTGGGCGTGGACGAACGCGCCGGCGGAGACCTCGCCGTCGAGGACGTTCATGGGCGGCGAGCCGCAGAAGCGGGCGACGAACAGGTTCGTCGGGTGGGCGTACAGGTCGGCGGGCCTGGCGAGCTGCTGCAGGCGGCCCTCGTGCATGACGGCCACCATGTCGGCCATCGTCATCGCCTCGACCTGGTCGTGGGTGACGTAGAGGGTGGTCACGCCGAGCTGCTTCTGGAGCCGTTTGATCTCGATGCGCATCTGCAGGCGCAGCTGGGCGTCGAGGTTCGAGAGCGGCTCGTCCATCAGGAAGACGCGCGGCTCGCGCACGATCGCCCGGGCCAGCGCGACGCGCTGGCGCTGGCCGCCGGAGAGCGCGCGCGGCATCCGCTCGAGCAGCCCGTCGATCGAGAGCATGCGCGCCACCTCGGCCACCCGCCCGGCCCGCTCGGCCTTCGGCACCTTGCGCACCCGCAGCGGGTAGGCGATGTTGTCGGCGACGCTCTTGTGCGGGTAGAGCGCGTAGCTCTGGAACACCATCGCGACGTCCCGGTCCTTCGGCTGGAGACGAGTCACGTTGCGGTCGCCGAGGTGCACGCTCCCGGACGTCGGCTCCTCGAGGCCGGCCAGAATGCGAAGCGCCGTCGTCTTGCCGCAGCCCGACGGCCCCAGCAGGGCGAGGAACGTGCCGTCGGGGATGTCGAGGTCGAGGTCGATCAGGGCGTCGACGCCGCCGAAGCTCTTCGACACCTGCGCGTAGCGGACGTCCATCAGGCCTCCCTCCCGGCGGGACCGGTCGAACCGCGGACGACGAGCTCGGCCGGCATGAGGACGCGGCGGCCGGCGTGCTCGCCCGCGGCGATGGCCGAGAGCAGCATCTCGGCCGCCGTCCTGCCCATCTCCTCTGCCGGCTGGCGGACGGTGGTCAGGTCGATGCGGCGGTGCGCGGCCAGCGGGATGTCGTCGAAGCCGACCACCGAGACGTTGCCGGGCACGGCCGTGCCGTCGCGCTCGAGCCGGTCCATCAGCGCCATCGCGATCACGTCGTTCGTGCAGCAGAACGCGGTCGGGCTGTCGTCGACCGGCACGGGCACGAGGCCACGCGCGCGAAGCGCGGCGGCGAGCGCCTCCGGCCGGTTGTCGACCGACTCCTCGTGGGCGCCCGAGTGGGCGAAGGCGATCCGCTCGTGGCCCATCCCGACGAGGTGTGCCACGACCTGCTCCATGGCCGCGTACTCGTCGACGTGGACGATCCCGAGGCGCGGGTCGGCCGCCTCGAACGACACGACCACCACCGGAATGCCGCGGTCGAGGAGCTCCGTCGGGATGGTCGATCCGGCGGTCACGGCCGGGAAGATCACACCGTCGACGCGGCGGCCGACGAGCGCGCGCACCTGGTCGGACTCGGTGGCCGGGTCGTTCTCGGTCTCGGCCAGGAGCACGGCGAAGCCGTCGCGGTGGGCGCGCCGCTCGACCTGGAGGGCGACCGTGGCGTGGAAGGGGTTAAGGGCGTCCGGGATGACGACGCCGAGCGTCTTCGTCGCCCGCCGCTTGAGCGAGCGGGCCACCTCGTTCTGGCGGTAGCCGAGGTCGTCGATCGCCTGGAGCACCCGCCGCCGCGTCTCCTCCGAGACCGGCGCGGTGCGGTGAAGGACGTTCGACACGGTTCCGACCGACACTCCGGATCTGCGGGCGACGTCGGTCATCGTGACCGTCACCCGACCGCCACTTCCGGATGTGCCAGCGCCGCCCGCAGCCCGGCCAGCGAGGTCTCGATGCCCTCGTCCGGCCCCATCCGCGGATCCTCGTGCTCGATCGAGAGGTCGCCGTCATAGCCGGCGGCGCGCAGGGCGGCGAGGAGCTCGGCCCAGACGGCGATGTCGTGCCCGTCGCCGACGGCGGCGAAGTGCCAGCTGGCCGTGGCCGGGTCGACCGGGTGGCGGAAGTCGATCACGCCGTCGCGGCGGACGCGGTCGGCATGGATGAGCGTGTCCTTGCCGTGGGCGAACCCGATCCGGTCGCCGACGTCCTCGACCACGCACAGCGGATCGATCCCCTGCCACCAGAAGTGGCTCGGGTCGAAGTTCACGCCCAGGTTCGGGCCGGCGTGCTCGGCCAGGCGCCGGTACGAGCCGGGCGAGTAGGCCGATGCTCCGGGGTGCAGCTCGAGGCAGATCGTGACGCCCGGCGCCGCGTCGGCCGCCCAGCTCGAGAGCTCGCGCCAGAACGGGCCGAGGCGGTGCTCGAGCTGCCATTCCCACAGCGACTCGTCGTCCGGCGTGAGCGCCCACGGCGCGAACACCGGCGTCGTCCCGCCGTCCCGGCTGCCGGGGCAGCCGCTCATCGTGACGACGGTTCCGACGCCGAGCAGGTGGGCCAGCTCGATCGCCCCGCGGACGGCCGCGGCGTGGCGGGCGCCGATCTCGGGATCCGGGTGGAGCGGATTGCCGGCGGCGTTCACGCAGGAGAGGCCCAGGCCGTGCTCGCGCAGCTCCCCGAGCAGGCGGTCGCGGGCCGGCGCCTCGCGCAGGAGACCGGCCAGGTCAAGGTGGCCGGTGGCCTGCGCCCAGCCGCCGACGCCCATCTCGATGCGACCGATGCCACGCTCGGCGCACCAGGCGAATGCCTGCTCGCGCGGCATGTGCGCCAGCCCGTCATTGAACACGCCGATCTGCAATCGGGACTCCCGCGTCCAGGTTGAAACGTTTCAACCGATCGCGTATCTTCTGCCTCGAATTTCGCCTTGTCAAGTGGCGTTTTCTCCAAACCGCAACATGTCCCTCTTCGCCGACCCCTCTCCGAACGCCCCGCCCGCCGCGCCCGAGGCGGTCGTGATGGGCCGGGCCGGGGTCGACCTCTACCCGATGCAGCTCGAGACGCCACTCGAGGAGGTCGAGGGCTTCCACAAGTACGTGGGCGGGTTCGCGGCCAACGTCGCGACCGGCCTGGCCCGGCTCGGCGTGCGGGTCGGGATCGTCTCCGCCGTGGGCGACGACGGCCACGGCCGCTTCGTGCGCCGGTTCCTCGAGTCGGAGGGCGTCGATTGCCGCTGGCTGTCGGTTCACCCCACGCTGCGGACGGCCCTCGCGTTCTGCGAGGCGTGGCCGCCCGACCGCTTCCCGATCACCTTCTACCGCACGCCGACGTGCCCCGACTGGGAGCTCACGCCGGCCGGGCTCGACCTGGCCGCGATCGCGGCCGCCCCGCTCGCCTACGTCAGCGGCACCGGGCTCGCCCACGAACCGTCGCGGCTGGCCACGATGGCCGTCGTCGAGGCCCGGGCCGGCGGCGCGGGGAGGACGGTGCTCGACCTCGACTGGCGGGCGATGCTGTGGGACGAGCGCGCCGATTACGCCGCCGCGATCGGCGTCTGCGCGCGGATGGCCGATCTCGTGCTGGGGTCGGACGAGGAGATCGCCGCCGCCGTCGGCGCGAACGAGCCCGAGCGGCTGCTGGCCCTCGGCGCCGAGGCCGTCGTCCAGAAGCACGGCGCCGACGGGGCGACCGTGCACGGCCACGACGGCGGCCGCGACCGTATCCCGCCCTACCCGGTGGAGGTCGTGAACGGCCTCGGCGCGGGCGACGCCTTCGCCGCAGCCCTCGGCTGGCGGCTGCTCCGCGGCGACACGCCGGCCCAGGCGGCCGGCGTCGCCAACCGGGCCGGCGCCCACGTCGCCGCCCGGCTCGGGTGCTCCCTGGCCATGCCCTACGAAGGAGATCTCGCATGACCGAGCTCATGCTGCGCGCTCCCGCGCCGCCCGTCACGCCGGCCGAGGCGGGGTGGCGCTGGCTCTCCTACCGGTCGCTGCGCCTCGCCGGATCGGCGCCGCTCGAGACCGGCGGCGACGAGGTCTGCCTGGTGAACCTGGGCGGGACGCTCTCGGCCAGCGTCGGCGGCGACCGCCACAGCCTCGGCGACCGGCCCTCACCGTTCGCCGACCTGCCCCACGCCCTCTACCTGCCGCCGCGGACAACGGCCACGATCGAGGGCGAGGGCCTCGTCGGCGTGTGCGCCGCCCGGGCCGACGCCGGCCATCCGGTGCGGCCGATCGCGCCCGAGGACGTGCGCGTCGAGGTGCGCGGCTCCGGCAACGCCACCCGCCAGATCAACCACATCATCGCGCCCGAGTTCCCGGCCCACCGGCTGCTCGTGGTCGAGGTGCTGACGCCCGCCGGCAACTGGTCGTCGTACCCGCCGCACAAGCACGAGCAGGACCGCCTGCCGGTCGAGAACGACCTCGAGGAGGTGTACGCGTACCGGTTCGAGGCGCCGGAGGCGTTCGGCGTGCAGCGGCTCTACAGCCGCACCGGCGACCTCGACGAGACCTGGACGGTGCGCGACCTCGACGTGCTGCTCGTCCCGCGCGGCTACCACCCGTTCTGCGCGGCCCACGGCTACCACGGCTACTACCTGAACGCGCTCGCGGCGGAGAAGCGGTCGATGGCCGCCGAGGACGATCCCGACCTGGCCTGGACGCGGGACGCCTGGCCCGGCATGACCCGAGACCCACGTGTCCCGATCACGGGGAAGGAGACAGCATGAGGGTCGCATCCGCGCCCGTCTCGTTCGGCATCTTCGAGCTCACCGCCGACGACGCGGGCCTGCCCGATCCGGTCGACGTGCTCGACGCGATCGCCGAGACCGGCCACGAGGGCACCGAGCTCGGGCCTCCCGGCTACTTCGGCGACGCGGCCGCGACGTCGGCCGCGCTCCAGGAGCGCAAACTCGAGCTGGTGGGATCGTTCCTGCCGCTGCGGCTGTCGCGCCGCGAGCACATCGACGAGGACTTGGCGTTCCTCGACCGCGCCCTCGGCATCCTCGACGAGACGACGCCGCCGGGCGGGACGCGCCCGTACGCGCTCATCTCGGACGCGTTCTGCGAGCCCGAGCGGCTGGCCTGGGCCGGGCAGATCGAGGAACACCCCGACACCTGGCTCTCGGACGCGCGCTTCGCGCTGCTCGTGGCGAACGCCCAGCGGGCGGCCGAGAGGTGCCTCGAGCGCGGCTACCGGCCTGCCTTCCACTACCACGGCGGCACCTACGTCGAGACGCCCCGTGAGATCGACCGGTTCGCGGCGCAAGTCGATCCCGGCGTGCTCGGGTTCTGCTTCGACAGCGGCCACTCCGCCTTCGGCGGCGGCGACCCGGTGGCGTTCCTGGACACCTACGGCGAACTCGTCTCGCACGTGCACCTGAAGGACGTCGACGGGGCCGTCATGGAAGAGATCCGAACGAAGGGCCTCGGCATGGAGGAGGCCTGGCGACGGGGCGTGTTCTGCCTCTTCGGCGAGGGCTCCGTCGACCTGGCGGCGATCGTGGCCCGGCTGCGCTCCCGAAGCTACGACGACTGGGTCGTGGTCGAGCAGGACCGGCACCTGAAGCCGGGCCAGACGATCGCGTCGCTGCGCGAGGACGCCCGCCACAACCGTGAGGTGCTGAAGGAGCTGGGAGTCTGACCGGGCAGAATGCCGGGGTGCTCGCCCCCGACCTGCCCATCCACACCGAGCGGCTCGTGCTGCGCTGGTACGAACCCGGCGACTTCGACGCGCTGCACGCGATCGTCTCGCGGGCCGACGTGAACCGGTTCCTCTACACGGAGCCGCGCGGCGAGGACGAGACGGCCGAGCTGCTCTCGCGCAAGATGGGAAAGACCGAGCTGCTCGCCGAGGACGACTGGCTCTCGGTCGCCGTCTGCCTGCGCGAGACACGCGAGCTGGTCGGCGAGACGCTGCTGCACTGGGTGAGCGAGAAGCACAAGGTGGGCGAGATCGGGTTCATGTTCCATCCCGACCATCACGGCCGTGGCTATGCCACCGAGGCGACCCGGCCGCTCATGGACTTCGGCTTCGAGGCGTGCGGGTTCCACCGCATCGTCGGCCGGCTCGAGGCGCGCAACGCCGCCTCGGCGCGCGTGCTCGAGAAGCTCGGCATGCGCCGCGAGGCGCTCCTGATCGAGAACGAGTGGGTGAAGGGCGAGTGGCAGAGCGAGATGGACTACGCCATCCTCGAGCGCGAGTGGCGGGCCCAGCGCGACCTGCGCGAGCTTGACGCGCGCACCTAGCACTCCCGAGATCGCGATTTATCTCGCAAAATCTCGGCCTCGGGCCTCGTTATCTGACATAATCTCGCAGGAGGGCCGAGAATCTGCGCAATACCGACGACCTGGTGTTCTCGTCGGCCGAAGGGTACGACGCGGTGTCGCGCGCGGCGCGCCGCGGCGAGCTTCGATCGCTGGGACCCGGCGTCTACACCCCCCGCACCGACGAAGACCCGAAGCGCGTCGTGCAACGCAACCTCCACGTGATCGTCGGGCGGCTCGTCCCCGATGCCGTCGTGGCCGATCGATCCGCATACGCCGGCGGGATGGCTCAACACGGCCAGCTCTTCATCGAACACCCCCGTCGGTCGCGGGATCTCGTCCTCGCCGGCGTCACCGTGCGACCGCGCCGGGGCCCGGGACATCACAGAGGTGACATCCCACTCGCCCCCGGGCTCTGGATGAGTGCGACCCCGCGAGCCCTCCTGGAGAACATGCGGCCGTCGCGCGCACGTCGGGGAATGCGAAGAACGCTCTCCACCGAAGAGGTTGAGCTCTGGCTCGACCGCATCGTCCGCACCCAGGGCGAGGATCGCCTCCGCGCCTATCGGACCGAGGCGCAGCGCATCGCCCCCGAGCTCGAGCTCGAGCGCGAGCTGCAACGGCTGGACCCGCTCATCGGCGCCACGCTCGGGACCCGTCAGATCTCCGCACGTACACCCGTTCTCCGCGGCCGGCAGGTGGGATCCCCGTTCGACCCGGACCGAATGGTGCTTCTCGACGACCTGGTGCAACACCTCGACGGCCTTGCACCCGAGGATCGACCGTATGACCTCGCCGACGCCCGCGCGAGATTCCTGCCGTTCTTCGAGGCGTACTTCTCGAACTTCATCGAGGGAACCGAGTTCACGATCGAGGAGGCAGCGCGGATCGCCCTGCACAATGACATCCCGCCGGGCCGCCCCGAGGACGCCCACGACATCACGGGCACGTACGAGATCGTGTCCGACCCTGCTGAGATGCGTCGTACCCCGGGCTCGGGGGACGAGCTGGTCGAACTGCTCCGAGAGCGCCACGCGATTCTCATGGCCGGCAGGCCGACCACACGCCCGGGGGAGTTCAAGGAGCGCGAGAGCCGCGCCGGAGCGACGACCTTCGTCGCCCCCACGATGGTCGAGGGCACCCTGACAGAGGGGTTCGCACGCGCCGTGGGCCTCGAGGATCCGTTCGCCCGCGCAGTCTTCCTGATGTTCCTCGTGAGCGAAGTTCACCCATTCGACGACGGCAACGGCCGCATCGCGCGCGTGACGATGAACGCCGAGTTGACCGCGGCGAGGCAGGCACGAATCGTGATTCCAACCGGCTATCGGGACAACTATCTCGACGCGCTGCGCGCGCTCAGCCGGAACGAGAACCCGCGACCGATCGCGCGTGTGCTCGATTTCGCGCAACGCTACGTGGCCGAAATGGATTGGTCGTCGGTCGAAGCAGCGACGGGACTCCTCACACGCACGAACGCGCTCCGCGATCCCGCCGAGGGCGACCAGATGGGGCAGCGGCTCGTGCTCCCCACCCGCGCAGAACGCGACGACGCCGGCTAGGCCGCGCGACGCTCTTCGCCGCTGATGAGCGCGTTGAAGCGCGACAGCGGCAGCGGACGGCTGTACAGGTAGCCCTGGCCCAGCGGGCAGCCGATCTCGCGGAGGAACTTCAGCTGTGCCTCGGTCTCGATGCCCTCGGCCAGGCACTGGATGCCGAGCTTCTGCGCCATGGTGATCATCGTCTCGACGAGGACGCCGGCATCGCGGTCGCCGGGCAGGTCATTCACGAACGAGCGGTCGATCTTGATCATGCTCGGCCGCAGCCGGCTGAGCCGCCCGAGCGACGAGTAGCCGATGCCGAAGTCGTCGATCGCGAGCCGAAGGCCCTGGGAATGGATGTCGTCCACGAGCTGGCCCAGGTCGGCGATGTCGGCCATCGCCGCCTCCTCCGTGAACTCGATCATGACCCGGTCGGCCGGGAGGCCGAACGACTCGATCGTGGCGATGACGCGGCGGATCGCGCCCGGCTGCCAGTAGGCCGGCGGCAGGTTGATCGAGGCGTACAGGTCGAGGTCGTGGTCGCACCAGCGGCGGGCCTCGATGCAGGCCCGCTCGAGCACCCAGGCCGTGATCGGCCGGATCAGGCCGGTGCGCTCGGCGGCGGGCAGGAACTCGCCCGGGAGCAGCATGCCCGCGCCGGGCCGGTTCCAGCGCAGGAGCGCCTCGGCGCCGACGATGCACGACTGCTCGAGGGCGACGATCGGCTGGTAGTAGAGCTCGAGCTCGTCCCGCCGCTCGGCCTGGCGCAGCTGCGAGGCGATCGCGAGCTCGACGCTCGAGTCGCGCTTCGGCGGCTGGTAGAGGCGGTAGCCGTCGCGGCCCGCGTCCTTGGCCGCGTACATGGCGATGTCGGCGTGCTTGAGCAGCGTCTCGGCGGTGTCGCCGTCGGTCGGGAAGAGGCTCGCGCCGATGCTCGGCGTGATGTAGAGGTCGGTGCTCGCAAGGGCGAACGGCTTGCCGAGGGCGACGCGCAGGTTCGCGGCGACGGTCTGGGCGGCCGCATCGGGGGCGCCCTCGCCCGCCGTCCCCTGGACGAGGACGAGGAACTCGTCGCCGCCCTGGCGGGCAACCACATCGCCGGCCCGGCAGGACTCGCGCAGCCGCTGCGCCACCAGCACGAGCAGCTCGTCGCCGACCGCGTGGCCGAAGCTGTCGTTCACGAGCTTGAAGTCGTCGAGGTCGATGAAGAGCACGGCACCGCCGCTGCCGCTGCGGCGGGCGTTCGCGATGGCGACCCTCAGGTGCTCCTGGAAGAGGGCGCGGTTGGGCAGGTCGGTGAGCGGGTCGTGCAGTGCCAGGTGGGCGAGCCGCTCCTCGCTCGTGCGCCGCTCGGTGACGTCGAAGAACAGGCCCTCGATCCGCGTCACGTTGCCGTCGGCGTCGAAGGCGCCGCGGCCGTGGCCCTGCACCCAGCGGGTGGAGCCGTCGGCGTGGATGATCCGGTACTCGATCGCGTACGGCGCCCGCCGCTGGATGGCGTCCCGGAACAGCGAGACCATGCCGTCGTAGTCCTCGGGGTGCACGATGCTGCCGTACGAGCGGCGGGCGTGGTCGATGAAGTCCGACGGCGGGTAGCCGGTGATCGCCTCGATCTCGGGTCCGACGGCGCTCACGAACCAGCGCCCGTCGCGGAGCTCGAACTCGTAGGCGGTGCCGGGGAGCACCCGCACGTCCGGGGACGCGCCCGCGCGAGCCCCGGAAGTGTTGTCGCCATGGGGTTGCATGTCTCCCCGGTAGTCGGAGACCCCACCCGGCGATCTATCACCTATCCGAGTGAGGATTGCCGCAAGGCATCGCCGCCGCCGGCGGCTACGACGATGGCGGATCGACCGACTCGGCGAGCAGTGTGGCCACGTCGGCCACGCGCAGGTCGCGGCCGGACGTGCGCACGCCGTCGTCGAGCATGATCGCGCAGTAGGGGCAGGCGACCGCCAGCGTCTCGGCGCCGGTCTCGGCGGCCTCGCGCACCCGTTCCTCGTTGATCGCGCCGGCCCGCTCCTCCATCCACATGTGGGCGCCGCCCGCGCCGCAGCAGAACGTGCGCGTGCCGCTTCGCTCCATCTCGATCGGCTGGCCGACGGCCGCCACCAGCTCGCGCGGCTCGGCGGCCACGTCGTTGTGCCGGGCCAGGTAGCAGGAGTCGTGGTAGGTGATGCGGCGATCGCCCGAGTTCGGCGAGATGCGGCCCTCGCGGACGAGCTCGGCCAGGAGCTCCGAGTGGTGCACCACCTCGTAGTTGCCGCCGAAGTCCGGGTACTCGTTCGCGAGCGTGTTGAAGCAGTGCGGGCACGAGGTGACGATCTTCTTGGCCGCCGTCTCGTTCAGCGTCTCGACGTTCTGCTCGGCGAACGCCTGGAAGACGTACTCGTTCCCCATCCGCCGGGCCGGGTCGCCGGTGCAGGCCTCGCGCGGGCCGAGGATGGCGAAGTCGACGCCGGCGGCGGTGAGCAGCTTCGCCGTCGACTCGGCCGAGGTGCGGGCGCGCTCGTCGAATGACGCCGCGCAGCCGACCCAGTAGAGCACGTCCGGCGCCGGGTCGCCCGGCTCGAGCACGCGCACGCCGAGGCCCTCGGCCCATGCCGCCCGGTCGGACTGGGCCTTGCCCCAAGGGTTCGACGAGCGCTCGACGTCGCGCAGCATCGGCTCGGCCTCGGCCGGGAAGCGGGCCTCGTTCATCACCAGGTGGCGGCGCAGGTCGACGATGTGGTCGATGTGCTCGATCGAGACCGGGCACTCGCGCACGCAGGCGCCGCAGGTGACGCAGTCCCAGACGACCTCGTCGGTGACCGCGTTCGGCACGAGCGCGGCCATCTCCGGCTGCTCGCCGACCGCCTGGGCGGCCAGGATCCCCGGCCCCTCGGCGAAGAGCTGGTCTCGCAGGCCCATGATCAGGAGCTTGGGCGAGAGCGCCTTCCCGGTCGCCCAGGCCGGACAGGCGTCCTGGCAGCGGCCGCACTCCGTGCACGAGTAGGTGTCGACGACCTGCTTCCAGGTCATGTCGGCGACCGTGCCCGACCCGAGCCGCATGTCCTCCTCGGGCCCCTCCTCGTCGAAGCGCAGGGGCTCGAGCCGGCCGCGGGCGCGCGTGCGACCGAAGTAGACGTTCACGACCGCCGTCGCGATGTGCAGGTGCTTCGAGCGGGGCAGGTAGACGAGGAACGAGAGCACGATCAGGATGTGCGCCCAGACGAACGCGCGCTCCGCGTCGTGGGTGCCCGGTCCGCCGCCCGACAGGTTCGAGAGCGCGTGCGAGACCGGCGACCAGCCCGCGGGCCACTCGTTCAGGCCGAGCGCGATCAGCGTCGCGTGCCACAGGAGCAGCGTCGTCACGATGCCGGCGATCAGCACCAGGATCAGGTCGGCCTCGCGCATGTGGCTGCCCTCGAACCGGGCCGGGCGCTGGATCTTGCGGATCGCAACCGCCGTCAGGACGCCGGCGAGGACGAGCACGCAGAACAGGTCGACGAGGAGCGCGAACCAGCCCTGACTGCCGAGCCACGGGATCGTCTCGCCGCGGTCGGCGATGGCGATCATCGCCATCAGGATCGTCGGCAGGAGCACGATGAAGCCCCAGAAGATGAACGCGTGCATCAGGCCGGGCACGACCCGTTGCAGCAGCTTGCGCTGGCCCAGCGCGATGACCGCCTCGTTGCGCAGGCGGGCCGGCACCTCGCCCGAGCGGTCGCTCGGCTTCGCCATGCGCACCAGCCGGTAGAGCAGCAGGGCGCGGCGGGCGAAGAGGCCGCCCGCGACGGCCAGCACCACCAGGAGCGCGGCGAGGGCGAGCGGGTCTATCCGCCCCTCGCCTTCTCGATCTCGGCCGTGATCGCCGGGAGCACCTCGTGCAGGTCGCCGATCACGGCGTAGTCGGCGTTCGCGACGATGGGCGCCTCGGCGTCGGTGTTGATCGCGAGGATCCGCTTCGCGCCCTTGCAGCCGGCCATGTGCTGGGTGGCGCCGCTGATTCCGCAGGGGATGTAGATCTCGGGCGCGATCTTGGTGCCGGTCTGCCCGACCTGGTCGGTGTGCGGGCGCCAGCCGGCGATGGTCACGGCCCGCGAGCAGCCCACCGCGCCGCCCAGCGCCGCGGCCAGCGCCTCGACGGGCGCGAAGCCCTCGGCTGATCCGGTGCCGCGACCGCCGCTGACGACCACCTTGGCGTCGGCCAGCGAGACGCCGCCGGTATCGGTCTGCATGCGCTCGGCGACGCGGACGACGAGATCGGCGTCGGTCAGCGCCGGCGTGAACTCCGAGACGGCCGTCTGCGCGGGGGCCATGGCCGGGGCCGCCTCGACGACGTGCGGGGCGATGGTGAGGAGCTTCGTGCGGCCGTGGACGCGGGCCTGCTCGAGCAGGCTGCCACCCCAGCGCAGGCGGGTCACCTCGGCCGGGTCGCCCGGCGCCGCCTGGATGCAGTTCGCCGCGAACGGGAGGTCGGCGATCGCCGCGGCGTGGGCCATCGCCTCGGTGGCGCGGTCGCTGCCCGGCGCGATCACCGCCGCCGGCGCGTGCGACTCGACGAGCTCCGCGATCGCCCGCCCCCACGCCTGGGGCGCAAACGCGGTCAGGCCCTCGTGGACGGCCACGTAGGCCGCCGTCACGCCGAGCCCGCCGAGCCCCTGCGCCGCACCGGCGGCGTCAGGGCCGAAGAGCACGGCCTCGAGCGGCTGGCCGGCCGCCTCGGCGTAGCCGCGGGCGAGCGTCGCCGCCTGGCGGGAGATGTCGTCGGCGGTGCCGCCGGCGTGCTCGACGAGGACGAGGACGGCCACTAGATGACCCCCGCCCCGCGCAGGATCTCGACGACCGCGGGCGCCGCGTCCGGGCCGTGGCCGAGGATCTGGGCCTGCTTGCCCTGGTCGGCGGGCACCACGAGCCGCACCTTCTCGACGCCGGCGCCCGCGGCGGCCACCGGCCGCGTGTCGAGCGGCTTCCGCTTCGCCCGCATGCGCCCGGGCACGGACGGATAGCGGGGCAGGTTCAGCCCCTCCTTGACCGTCACGACGGCGGGCAGCGGCACCCGGTAGACGTCGCGGCCGCCCGGCACCTCCTGCTCGCAGCGCAGGCCGCCGTCCTCGACGGCGATCCCCTTGAGGCCGGTCACGCAGGGCCGGCCGAGGGCGTGGGCGATACGGATCCCGACCTGGTAGTTGCCGGCGTCGGCCGACTCGTTGCCGAAGAAGATCAGGTCGTACTCGGTGCCGGCGGCCCGCTCGGCCTCGATCGCCTCGAGGATGGCCGCGGCGGTCGCCCCGCCGTCGAGCTCGGCGTCGGCCGGGAGCAGGATGGCCCGGTCGATGCCGAGCGCCATCGCGTCGCGCAGCTGCTCCTCGGCCTCCGGCGGCCCCAGGGTGAGTACGGTCGAGCTGCCGCCGTGCTGCTCGACGATCCGCACGGCCTCCTCGACGCCGCACTCCTCGTGCGGGCTGATCGTGAAGCCGAGGTGGCGGGTCTCGATGGCCTGCTCGTCGGCGGTCAGGACGATGCGCCCGCCGGTCATCGGCACGCGCTTGACGCAGCACAGGATGTTCAACGGCATGCGAAACCCACCCTAGCTCCGGATGCGGGTGTTCTCGGGGTCGAAGACGGGCGTCGAGTCGGCCACGGCGACCGTGACCGGGTAGCGCTCGCCGAGGTACTCGACGAGCAGCTGCTCGCGCGCGACCGCCTGCTCGGGGGGCAGATAGGCCATCAGGATGTGCTTGCCGATCGACGGCCCGGCCCCCGCGCTCGTGACGTACGAGCCGCGGCCCTTGCGGTCGACGAGCCGGCTGCCGTCGCGGGCCAGGATCGGCTCGCGGCCGAGCATGTAGCGCTTGACGCCGCTCTTCGACGTGTGGTCGTCGACGGTGAGCGTGCACAGGATCGCCGCGGGGTCCTCCTCGCGCTGGCGCAGGTGCGCGTCGCGGCCGACGAAGTCCTGCTCCTTCACCTTCCCCCAGGCCATGCCGGCCTCGACGACGTCGTATTCGCTCTCGAGCTCGAAGCCGTAGGCGCGGTAGCACTTCTCGAGCCGGCCGGTGGTGCCGTAGACGCCGATGCCGACCGGCACGAGGCCGTGCGGGCGGCCCTCCTCGTACACCATGTCCCACAGCCGCCGGCCCTCCTCGATGGGGACGTACAGCTCCCAGCCGAGGTCGCCCACGTAGGAGATGCGCGAGGCCAGGACGCGCAGGGTGTCCAGCTCGAGCGTGCGGCAGGTGCCGAAGCGGAAGTCCTCGTGCGAGACGTCGTCGCGCGTCAGCCCCTCGAGGATCCTGCGCGCCTGCGGCCCCCACAGGCCGAGCGTCGTCCAGCCCGACGTGATGTCGGTCAGCTGGGCGCTGCCGTCCTCCGGCAGACGGTCGGCGAACCACTTGCGGTCGGCCGGGCCGTGGGCGCCACCGGTGACGACGCGGAACAGCTCGTCGCCGAGCCGCATGATCGTGAGGTCGGCCTTGAAGCCGCCGCCGGGCGAGAGCACGGGCGTGTAGACGACCCGGCCGACGGGGACGTCCATCTGCCGCATCGCCACCCCCTGCACCGCCGCGAGCGCGCCGGGGCCGGCGATGTCGAAGATCGTGAACGCGCTCAGGTCGACGATGCCGGCGCCGTCGCGCATCGCCAGGTGCTCGGCGTTGATGATCGGCGACCACCAGCGCGCATCCCACTCGGCCTCGCGCGTGTTGATCCGGTCGCCGTACTGCTCGACGAGCGGGGCGTTCGAGCCGTACCAGTGCGGCCGCTCCCAGCCGGCGGCCTCGAAGAAGGTCGCGTCGAGCTCGACCTGGCGGGAGTGGAACGGCGGCAGCCGGACATCGCGGTTCGAGGCCCACTGCTCGCCCGGGTGGACGATGCCGTACGTCTTGTTGAACCCCTCGGCCGCGCGCGCCCGCACGTGCGCGCGCGTCTTCTGGTGCTCCCAGAAGCGGCTGATGTCGGAGGAGTGCAGGTCGATCTCGGACTCGCCGTGGGCCATCCACTCGGCCACGGCCTTGCCGACGCCCGGACCCTCCTTCACCCACACGGCCGCCACCGACCACAGGTTCTTCACCTCGGGCGTCTCGCCCAGGATGGGCATGCCGTCAGGCGTGAGCGAGAGCAGGCCGTTGATGGCGTACTTCACGCCGACCGACTCGTCGCCGACGATCTCGGGGCAGAGCTCGAGCGCGTGCTCCATCTGCAGCTCGAAGTCGGCCTGGGTGAACGGGAACTCGGTCGGCGAGAGCGCCGCCTCCTCGACCGAGGGGATCTCCTCGGGGTCGTGCAGGATGGGGCGGTGGGCGTAGGAGCCGATCTCGAGGCCGGCCCCGTCCTGCCGCTCGTACATGTTCGTGTCCATGTCGCGCACGATCGGGTACTCGATGTGCGACTTCGCGTCGGCGAAGTGGGGGACGGGGCCGACGTCGATCATCTGGTGCACCGCCGGGGTGAGCGGGATCGACGCCCCGGCCATGCGGGCGATCTTTGGGCTCCACACGCCACAGGCGACCACGACGATCTCGGCCTCGATGTCGCCCCGGGTGGTGTGCACGCGGGTGACGCGGCCGCCCTCGACGTCGATGCCGAGCACCTCGGTGTTGGCGAGCGCGGTGAGCGCTCCCGCCTCCTGGGCGCGCTCGCGCATGAGCGTGCCGGCCCGCAGCGAGTCCACCACGCCGACTCCTTCGGTGTAGAAGCCCCCGACGAGGATCGACTCGTCGACGAACGGCACCATCTCCTTGATCTGGGCCGGCGTCACGAGCGACACGCCGTCGACGCCCCAGGCCAGCGCCGACGACATCCGCCGGCGCAGCTCCTGCATGCGCTCCTCGGTGCGCGCGACCTCGATGCCGCCGCTCTGCGTGAACACCCCGAGCTCCCGGTACTGGCGCACGCTGTCGGCGGTGAGCGCCGTCATCTCCTTGGAGTGGTCGACCGGGAAGATGAAGTTCGAGGCGTGGCCGGTCGAGCCGCCGGGGTTGGGGAACGGGCCCTTGTCGATCAGGACGAGGTCGGTCCACCCCTGCTGGTGGAGGTGATACGCGAGGCTGTTGCCGACGATGCCGGCCCCGATCACCACGGCGCGGGCTCGTCCCGGAAGCGTGCTCATCGCGTCATTTCCCTTTCGTCGTCCACGTGGGGCGCGGACTTGCCCGCGTCCTCCAGATCTGGTAGACAACTGATATATCAGAGCTGACGAGCGCACGCAACCGCACCCCCGACCGCCCCGGCGATGACGCCGGGCTGCTGTCGGACCGCGCCTACGCGGCGCTGCGCGACCGGCTGATCACGCTCGCCATCCCGCCCGAGGTGCCCATCGACGAGGACGCGCTCAGCCACGACCTGGGCATGGGCCGGACGCCCGTGCGCGAGGCGCTGCGGCGGCTCGCCCTGGAGGGCCTCATCGTCGTCTACCCGCGCCGGGGGACGTTCGCCTCGAGCGTGAACATCACGAGCCTCTCGGACATCGCCGACGTCCGCGCGCAGCTCGAACCGCACGCCGCCGAGCGGGCCGCCCGGCTGGCGGACGCGGACGACCGCCGCGAGATCGACGCGCTGCTCGCCGAGCTCGCCGACGGGCCGGCCAGCCAGACCTCGCTGATCGAGCTCGACGCCCGGGTGCACCGCTTCGTGCACCGCTGCTCGCGAAACCCCTATCTGGCCCGCGATCTCGACCGCTACCTGAACATGTCGATCCGGATCTGGTACGTCACCTTCGACCGGCTGCCGCCGATGCGCGACCCGGTCGGCGAGCACGGCGCGCTCCTCCAGGCGATCGCCGCCGCCGACCCCGAGGCCGCCCGCCGGATCGCCCTCGAGCACGTGCTGGCGTTCGCGCGGCAGATGCGGGCGGCCTTGTAGGCCGCCCGGCGCGGTGGCCCGGGAAGAACGCGATCCGCCCGAGCGTCCAGAAGGGCGATAGACTCGTCCGTCACGAACGGGATGGCGTCGTGGGCCAGGGCACACATCGGCGCATCCCCCTTCAAAGAGAAGGAGGCAGCGCATGACCACCTTCCGGTACGGAAAGGCCGCCGCGACCAGCGACGACCGCGACTTCAAGTTCGCCCGGTACCGAACCGCCGCGGCGCTTCCCGCGCCGCCGAACGACTGGGGGTACGACAACGTCGTCGAGAAGGGCGGCTGGGGCATGCTGGGCAACGATCAGTGGGGCGACTGCGTGTGGGCCGGCGCGGCCCACGAGCACCTGCTCACGAGCACCGTCGCCGGCAACCCCGCCTCATTCGACGACGAGAGCGTCCTCTCCGACTACTCGGCGGCCACCGGGTTCGACCCGAATGCCGGGCCTCCCGGGAGCAACCCGACCGACCGCGGCTCGAACGTGCGCACCGCGCTCGGCTACCGGCGCACGACCGGCATCGTCGATGCCGGCGGCAAGCGCCACAAGATCCTCGCCTACCTGGCGCTCGACATCGGCAAGATCCAGGCCGGCGACTTCTCCGAGCTGGCCGAGGCGGCCTACCTGTTCGGGGCCGTCGGGATCGGCATCCAGGTGCCGCAGTCGGCGGAGACCGAGTTCAGCAAGGGCGAGATGTGGAGCTATGTCGAGGGATCGCCCAACGTCGGCGGCCACTACATCCCGATCGTCGCCCACCGCAAGCACATCGAGTGCGTCACGTGGGGGAAGGTCCAGCCGATGGGCCAGCGCTTCTGCTCGCACTACATCGACGAGGCCTGGGCGGTGGTGAACCCGGACTTCCTCGATCGCAACGGGCACACGCCGCAGGGCTTCGACATCGACGAGCTCCAGGCGGATCTGGCGCAGCTGAACTGACCGCTAGCCGTGGTGCAGCCCGGGCTCCTCGCCGCGCGCGAGCCGGGCTGCACCCAGCAGCGCCGTGCGGTCGTTCAGGATGACGTGCACAGGGATGCGCGAGAGCAGCTCCGCGAACCGGCCCTTCGCGTCGAGCGCCTCGAGGAACGGCCCGGCCTGGAGCTTCTCGAGGATCCGCGGCGCGATCCCGCCGCCGACGTAGATGCCGCCGGTCGCGAGCAGCTTCAGGGCGAGGTTGCCGGCCTCGGCGCCGTAGATCGACACCATCATGTCGAGCGCTCTGACGCACAGCTCGTCGCTGCCGTCGAGGGCCGCCTTCGTGATGCCGGAGGCGTCGGTGCGGCCCACGCCCACACCCTCTTTGCCGGTGAGGAAGTCGTGGATGGCAACGAGCCCCATCCCGGAGCAGACCCGCTCGTAGCTCACGTGCGCGTGGTTCCGGGCGACGTGGTCGCGCAGCGCGGTCTCGTGGTGGTCGCGCGGGGCGAAGTCCGTGTGTCCGCCCTCCGTCGCGAACACGTGGTAGCGGCGCCTGTCCCAGAAGAGGCCGGCCTCGCCGAGGCCCGTGCCGGCCGAGATCACTGCGGCGTTGCCGCCGATCGAGGGGTCGCCCTCGCGCAGGGTGGCGATGTCGCCCGGCCCGAGATCGGCGATCCCGTAGGCGTTCGCGTAGAGGTCGTTCACGAGCCCGACCCGCTCGATGCCGAGCATCCGGGCGACCTTGCGGGCGTCGACCGGCCAAGCCAGGTTGGTGGTCTTCACGTGCCCGTTCTGCACGGGGCCGGCCACGCCGAAGCAGGCCCGCTCGACGTGGGCCGGGTGGGTCGCGAGGAAGGCGCCGATCATCGCCTCGAGCCCGTCATGGTCGCGGCTCGAGTAGATCTCTACCGCGGCGGGGCCGGCGGCTCCGGGATCGAAGAGTGCGAGGCGAGTGTGCGTGCCGCCGATGTCGCCGGCGATGTCCATCAGCCGACAACGTAGCCGAGCGGGTTAAGCTCGCGATCCATGGCGGCAACGGAACAGCGGGCGTGGCATGTCGGCACGTACGAGCCGCTCGCGTGGGCCGAGACGGCGGTGAAGGCGATCGCGTTCCTGGTCGCGTACGTCGCGCTCGCGCAGGCGCTCGGGCGGACGCTGCATTCGCCCGACGGCATCCACATCGCCGAGATGGTCGTGCTCGGCGTCGCCGAGCTCGGCCTGCTGTTCGCCATCGGCGACCGGCTGATCGAGCGGGAGCTGATCGCGATGGTCTTCGTGGTATTCAACAACATCGCCCACGTGGGGATGCTCTACGCGCTCCTGGCCGTGCCCGGCCCCGGCGGCCTGGTGTCGCTCTTCTGCCTCTTCATGCTGACGGGCGAGGTCGTGAAGATCGCCTGGCTCCGCACCACCCACTTCACCGTCCGCGAGCTCTCGGCGCTGACCGTGCAGGCGCTCGTGGTCGCCTACGCGACCATCTACCTGGTCGCCCTGATCGTCTGGCAGTTCCTGAAGTAGCGCGTGTAGGATGGCCGGGCAGTCTCGGTCATCTGCACGCGACGGCACAGGGGGTAGACGATGCCAACCAGCCGCGTACCCGGTCTCGCCCGCGTGGCGCTGGCGGCGATCCGGATCGTCAACGGATCGGCCGCACTCGTCGCGCCGGCGCTGCTTGCCCGCAACCTGGGCGTGCGCCGCGAGGACAACCAGGCCGTCCAGTACGTCTTCCGCATGTTCGGGGTCCGCACGGTCGTGATCGGGCTCCAGCTGCTGCTGCCGGAGGGCGAGCTGCGGCAGGCCTCGGTGCGAACGGCGCCGATCATCCACGCGAGCGACACGGCGTCGGCCGCGCTCGCCGGCCTGACCCGTCAGATCCCGGCCCGGCCCGCGCTGATCGTGACCTCGATCTCGGCGCTCAACACCGCCCTCGCCCTGACCGCCGGTGCCGGCGAGCGCCGAACGGGAGCGGCGACGTGAGCGCGGGCAAGCTGCTCCGCACGGGGCTCGTCGCCGGGAGCGTGGTGGTCGCCGGCCGCGCGGCCTGGCGGCTCCTGTCGGAGCCGGAGGGCCCCGACGCCGTGTCGGGCTCCGTCTACCGGGACACGGCCGGCTGGCGGCTCTACGACGGCGTATGCGCGGCCGCCGACCGGGCGGTGGGCTGGGACAAGCTGCCGGTGCCGCTCGGCCTGGCGACGCTGATCGGCCTGCGCAACATCCTGCGCCAGGAGAACCTGTACGACACGAGCGGCGAGGCATCCGTGAACCTGCCGCCGCTGCCCGAATACGACGCGGCGTTCCTCGTGAACCGCACCGAGACGGGCGTCTACAACGACCTGAACGAGCCGCGGATGGGCATGCTCGGCTCGCGCTTCGGCCGCAACGTCCCGCTCGCGGCCACACAGGCCGAGACGGACGAGCTGCTCATGGAACCAAACCCGCGCACGGTCAGCCGCGAGCTCCTCACCCGCCACGAGTTCATCCCGGCCGAGTCGCTCAACCTGTTCGCCGCCTCGTGGATCCAGTTCATGATCAAGGACTGGTTCAGCCACGGCCGCGGCGATCCCGCGAACCGCTGGGAGATCCCGCTCGAGCAGGGCGACCCCTGGCCGGAGCCGCCGCTCACCGTCCTCAAGACCGTGCCCGACACCACCCGCCCCCCGAACGCGGACTTCCCGCCGACGTTCCTGAACGTGACGGCGACCCACTGGTGGGACGGCTCCCAGCTCTACGGCGTCGACCCGGAAGCGCAGAAGGCCGTCCGCACCGGCACGGGCGGCAAGCTGCACGTCGACGCCAACGGCGTCGTGCCGCTGCCGGACGACCCGGCCCATGACCCCCGCCTCGTGCCCGGGTTCTGGGTCGGCCTGCAGATGCTGGTGAACCTGTTCACGCTCGAGCACAACGCGATCTGCGATCGCCTCGCGGCCGAGTACCCGGCCTGGAGCGACGAGGAGCTCTTCCAGCGCGCCCGCCTGATCCTGGCCGCGCTGCTGGCGAAGATCCACACGGTCGAGTGGACGCCGGCGGTGATCGCCCATCCCACGATGGAGATCGCGATGCGGGCCAACTGGTACGGCATCGCCGGCGAGCGGGTGAAGCGGGCGTTCGGGCGGATCAGCTCGAGCGAGGTGATCAGCGGCATCCCGGGCTCGAAGCACGACCACTTCGGCGTGCCCTACGCGCTCACCGAGGAGTTCACGATCGTCTACCGGATGCACCCGCTGATCGCCGACGACTACACGTTCCGCTCGGCTGCCGACGGGCACGAGCTCGACCGGCTCACCCTGCGCGAGCTGTCCGGCCCGGGCTCGCAGACGGCGCTCGACCGGATCGGCATGCTCGACCTGCTCTACTCGTTCGGCAACGCGCATCCCGGGGCGATCGTGCTCAACAACTTCCCCCGTTTCCTGCAGGAGTTCCAGCGGCCGGACGGCAAGCTGATGGACATTGCGGCGACCGACATCCTCCGCTCCCGCGAGCTGGGCGTGCCGCGCTACAACGAGTTCCGACGCCTGCTCCACCTGCGCCCGGCGGACGACTTCGAGGACCTGACCGACGACCAGGAGCTGGTCGACCGGCTGCGCCGGCTCTACGGCGACGTCGAGCGGATGGACGTGATCGTGGGGATGTTCGCCGAGCAGCCGCCGCGCGGCTTCGCGTTCAGCGACACCGCCTTCCGGATCTTCATCCTGATGGCGTCGCGGCGCATCAACAGCGACCGCTTCCTCACCGACGACTACAGCCCTTCGACCTACACGCAGACCGGGATCGACTGGATCGAGGGCACGCGCTTCGTCGACGTGCTCCAGCGCCACTACCCGGCCCTGGCACCGTCGCTGCGCGAGCTCGAGAACGGCTTCAAGCCCTGGTCACCCGTCGGCGACCCCGGCTACTGAAGCGTTGCCAGGTAGGCGATCAGCGCCCGCACGTCGCCCGCGGGCAGGATCCCGCCCCAGTGCGGCATGCTCACGATCGGGGCGCGGCCGATGACGCTGCCCGAGCGGATGACGTTCGCGATTTTGGCCGGC
The DNA here is from genome assembly GCA_036273515.1 of Gaiellales bacterium. Classification (GTDB taxonomy): domain Bacteria; phylum Actinomycetota; class Thermoleophilia; order Gaiellales; family JAICJC01; genus JAICJC01. The sequence continues at coordinate 12,406 of DASUHM010000090.1, read as the reverse complement.
GTGTTGAACTCGTTGCGGAAGTCGGCGCCGGAGAGCGGCGGGATGGTCTTGTCGGGCGACTGCGGGTTGGGCACGCCGCCGAGGCCGTTCGGACCGTGGCAGTTGATGCAGCCGTCGCGGACGTAGAGCGCGGATCCCTCGACGGCGAGGCCCTGGTCGGTCGGCACCTGCACCGGCGTGGCACCCGACACGGCGGGAAGACCGGCGCGGATGTAGGCGGCGAGCTCTGACACCTGCCGCGACGAGACGATCCCGTGCCAGACGGGCATGTACGGCTTGGTCGGGTTGGCGCTCTCGCCCAGGCCGTGCTCGATGATCTGCCGCAGCTGCGCGACCGTGAACGCCGCGCCGAGCCTGTTCAGCGCCGGCACGTCGGCCGACACGCCGCCCACGCCGCCGATGCCGTGACACTGCGCGCAGGCGAACTGGTTGTAGTCGTGCGCCCCAGCGGCCACGACGGGGCTGACGTTCGACGCAGGGGTCGTCGAGCCGGTGGCGCGCACGACGGTCGTCGTGCGTCCGGACGCGTTCGCGCGACCGCCCAGCCACGCCGTGACGGCGACGCCCACGATCACCAGCACGATGGCGACCGCGGCGAAGACGAAGGCGCCCGTCATGCCATCGGATGCGCGGTCGCTCGACATGCGCCGACACTAGGTACCCGTCGCGCGGTGCGCATCCGGGGGAACTACGGATCCGGCAGGTGCCGCAGGCGCGGCTAGACCGCCTCGGTGTCGGTCCCGGAATGCTCGGCCGTCTCCGAGCTGCGCAGGTCGTCCTTGTACGACTCCGCCCGCAGCTGGAGCCGGGCAATGAACAGGTTCGGCACGAGCCCGAACATGGCCGCGAACACGAGCCCGCCCTGGTTGGTCGAGAGGCTGAAGACCTGGTCCAGGCTCGGGATCTTCAGGCCGCTCGTCGCGCCCGTCGTGCCGTTCGCGAGCATCAGCTGCGACGCGAGCGCCGTCAGCATCACGCCGGCCACCGCCGCGAGCCCGGAGAACAGCGGCGCGTGCATCAGCCGGGCGTAGGAGAGGCCGAAGTCGTCCTCGGCCACGGCGTAGCGGGTCGAGGCCGCCTGCAGCTGGCGGAAGAGGCCGACGACCGCGCCGGTCAGGTAGAAGGCCGAGAAGGCGACGATCGCGCTCACCGGCGCCTGCATCAGGAAGGCGATGCCGAGGAAGACATAGGTGACGAGCCCCGTCGCCGCCATGGTCGCGAGCAGGTGGTTGCGGGCGCGGACGAGCCCGGCCCGGCGCTGGTCGCGGAAGTCGTTGATGGATCGCCGCACCGCGATGAGGACGGCCCGCGGCCCGAGCTCCGACCCCCGCGCGGGCGCACGCCCGCGCACGCGGGACTGCTCCGCACCCAGGTAGGTCGCGGTCGCCCGCGGATCGATCGCGCTCATCGCCTCGACGAGCTCGGCCAGGAGCCGCTCGCGCTTGGGGATGGTCGACCCGGTCAGGCGCAGCATGTCGTGCACGGCCGCCCCGATCACGGTCGCCCGGGGGCGAACCATCAAGAGCTCCTCCTCGACTCGGTGGGCACGCCGCCAAAGGCCGATGTAGCCGCTCCCGAACGCCCACGCCTGCCCCGGCAGCCGGTCGCCCTCCAGGCATGCGCGCATGTAGTGCAGATGCTCGCCGGCGACGGCGAGCGCCGTCCGACCGGAGGCGTTCACGGCCTCACCTTCGAGCGATCGATGGTTGGCCTCGAGGTCGGCGAGCATCTCGCACAGCTGCCCGTAGGCCGAGGGGTTGCCGCCGGCCGGCGTGGCGATGCCGCGGGCCGCGACGGCGAGCAGGAGCCAGGCGATCAGGCCCACGGCCGATCCGACCAGGTACGCGCGCGGCCCGCCGTCGTTCAGCCAGCCGACCCACTGGTCCTGGGCGATGTAAAGGGCGACGCTGACGGTCGCCGCCAGGCCGGGCAGGAGCGCGGCCGTGAGCACGGCCGAGGCCCGCAGGCCGTCGGCGGGGACGCGGCGCTCGGCGAGCGCGTCCGCGGCTGGCTCGTGCGCCGGGGCGAGCACCACTTCGGGTGAGCCGATGCGCCCCTCGGCCCGCCGAGTATCGAGATCCGTCGCCACCCGTCACCTCCCTGCCCCGAGGTCCGACCTGGTCGTACTGATCGTCACGATATCGGCATGTGACCCGTGCCGCAAGCCCGTCCCGGGTCACCGGCGGGCGGCGCAGGTCGCGCCGCCCGCCCCCGCGCCCGGTGACTACGAGGCCCGGCGGGCCAGGAGGGGGTACCGGCCGATGGGCTGCTCGACCAGCCCCTGGAGGACGATCGCCTCGGCGATGATCGTCATCGCCGAGATGGCCACGGCCAGGTAGATGGCGGCCGGCGAGAGCGACGTGAGCGCATGCAGCGAGCGGTTGTCCGCGAACCACCGCGCCACGACGGCCGCCAGGCCGATCGACCCGACGGCGAACGTGCCGAGCACCGCCGCGGTCGCAAAGTAGGAGATCCCCAGGCCGCGGTACGAGCCGACCACGAGCTTGATCAGGAGCGCCTGGATGAGGAGACCCGGGAGCAGCAGGCGCACAAGCCCGAAGGCGATGTGGCGCCCGTCCGCCGCGACCAGGTCGTCCGGCGTCAGATAGCCGCCGCCGGCGGCCGTCGTCAGCTGCACCGCCGAGGCAAGCGCGACCTCGGCAAGACGCGTCGCCACCCCTGTGGCGAGCAGGATCAGGACCATCGTCGCGACCCCGAAGACGGAAACGTGTTGCGTTCTCATACATCGGTTATCCCCCGGACGGGGGAGCGCGTCAACGCCGTCGCCGAAAGGAATTTCTGCGGCCCTCAGAACCGCGCGGTGCTACCGTCGAGCGATCCGATCCAGGGAGGGAGACACATGTCCGGCGAGATCGTGCACATCGAGTTCCCGGCCGAGGACGCCGACCGTGCCCAGGGCTTCTGGCAAGGGCTCTTCGGATGGCAGTTCCAGGACTCCGGGATGCCCGGGATGGACTACCGGATGGGACAGACAGGGCCCAACTCCGGGGTGGCGGTGTACCCGTCCGAAGAACGCTCCAGCCACCCGAACTTCTACTTCTCGACCGGCGACATCGACGAGTCGATCGGGAAGGTGCGGGAGCTCGGCGGCCAGGCGGACGACCGCGCGCCGGTGCCCGGCCACGGCTGGTTCGCCCGCTGCTCCGACAGCGAGGGAAACGCGTTCCACCTCTGGCAGGCGGACGAGTCGGCTGGATGATCGACTCCGCGCCGCCGTGACGTCCAGCCGGAGTGCCCGCGAGCGACACCAAGCCTCCAGCGGCCTGACGTCCACGCCCGCGGCGGTGCGGGGTCGATCGTCTCGCTACGCCGCGAGCGGCTGTGCGTCGACGTGCGTGCAGAGGGCCGCGAACGGCTCCGGGAAGAACGCCGCGCCGACGTCGCGGCGCATCAGCGCGAGCGCGTCGTCGGGGCTCATCGGGTCGCGGTAGGGACGCTTCGCGGTGAGCGCGTCGTAGACGTCGGCGCAGGCCAGCACGCGGCTCATCTGCGGGATCTCGTCGCCCGCGACGCCGCGGTGGTAGCCGCGCCCGTCGACCCGCTCGTGGTGGGCGGCCGCCGGGACGGCGAGGCCGGAGAAGATCGGCACGCGCAGGAGGATCTCCTCGGTGTTCCTGGGGTGCTCCCTGATCACGTCGTACTCGGCTTCCGTCAGGCGCCCGGGCTTGTCGAGGATGGCGTTGGAGACGCCCAGCTTGCCGATGTCGTGCAGGAGCCCGGCGCGGCGCAGGTCGCGCAGCTCGCCCGCGCCGAAGCCGAGCTCGCGGCCGATGCCGACGGCGTAGGATGCGACCCGGTCCGAGTGGCTGGCGGTGAACGGGCTCTTGGCGTCGATCATCGACGCGAACGCCTCGGCGATCCGGTCGATGCGGCCGTCGTCGGCCGCGACGAGCGCGCCGCCGGTCGGCGCTTCGGCGAAGCGGCCGCCGGCCAGGTCGGCGAAGAGCGGGTCGGAGTCGGGGAGCGCGAGGAACGCGTCGGCGATCTCGGGATCGAACCAGCGCCCGCGGCGGACGCGCACCATCGCCCGAGCGGCCTCGAGGCCGTCGTGGGCGAGGAACACCTCGGCGGTCTGCGCCAGGCAGGCGATCCGGGCCAGGACGGGGATCGCGTCGCCGCGCAGCCTGTAGGGCCGGCCGCGGCCGTCCCAGTGCTCGTCGAGGTGGCGCACCGTGTCGGCGGCGGCGTCCGGGAACTCGAGCATCTTCACGATCCGGGCGCCGCGGTCGCACCGCGTCTCGACGGCCAGGTTGCCCTCGCGGGCCATGTCGCGCAGCGCGGTCAGGACGCGGCGGGCGCGGACGAGGCTCGAGTCGTTGCGGCCGGCCTCGCGGACGACCATCCCGATCGCCTCCTTCGGACTGGCCCAGTCGATGCGCTTGGCGATCCGCTTCAGCTCGAGGTCGTCGGCGGCGAAGATCTCGGCCATGCGGGCGGCCGACGACGAGCAGCCGGCGTCCTTCAGCAGCATCGCGTAGTACAGGCTGGCGCGCTCCTCGCCGTCGAGCCCGAGGAGGTCGGCGAGCCGCAGCGCGACGAGGCAGCTGCGGCGGGCGTGGCCGGGCGGCTGGCCCTCGGTCAGATCGAGCGCGTGGGAGAGCGCGGCGACCACCTCGCCGACGGCGAAGGTCTGCGGCTGTCCGCCGGCGCGCTGGAGGTGGCTCGCCATGCCCCGGTTATCGGCACGGCGCGGGGGCGATGCATGCTCAGGTCTCGGCCGGCGCCGGCCTGGCCCTGACGCGCAGGTAGGCGACCAGGCACCCCGCCCCGACGAGCGCGGGCACGGCGCCGGCGACGAGCAGGGTCGCCCGCGATCCGACGGCGGTCACGAGCACGCCGCCGAGCAGCATCGCGATCAGCTCCGCCGAGTTGCGCAGGCCGTTGTAGGCGGCGTAGGCGCGGCCGTGCAGGTGGGTCGGCACGCGTTCGTGGAGCAACGTGCGCACGGCGACGTTCTTGGCGCCGTGCGCGAGCCCGCCGACGAAGAACGAGGCGATCGAGAAGGCGAGCGTGACGACGATCGCAGGGCCCGCCAGGCCCAGGCCCTGGAGCATGATCGCCCCGAGCACCGCCGCGGCCAGGTCGCCGCGCATGCGCCGGCCGAGCAGGGCGGCGCCGATCGCCATCCCGAGCGGCCACGCCGTCAGCCAGATCCCGAAGCCGGCATCGCCCGTATGCAGGACGTCCTTCGCGAAGAACACCTCCGCCGGCGCCGAGGCCGTCATGAAGAGGAGCGACGCGAACGCCGCGGCCATCACGAGCGCGAGCCCCCGGTCGGCGAAGAGGTAGGTGATGCCGTCTCGCATGCGGCCCTTCGGCGCGGCCGCGTCGCGCTCGACCGGCCGCGGGCGCAGCGAGAAGGCCGCGAGCGCGACGGCCGCGAACGTGGCCGCGTCGATCAGGAGCGCCGCCTTCACGCCGCCGGCTGCGGCCACGATGCCGCCGAGCGCCGGGCCGCCGATGAAGCCGGCGTAGCGGGCCGTCTCGACCCAGCCGTTCGCCCACCGGATCCCCTCGGGGTCGACGATGGCGGGCACGAGCGAGAACTCCGCCGGGGTGGCCACGGCGCTGAACGTCCCGAGCAGCGCCGCCAGCGGCAGGATCGTCGCCGCGGAGCCCGCGAACGCGAGCGCGACGGCCACGGCCGCCTCGGCCAGCGACGCGGCCACGAGCAGGCGGCGGCGGTCGACCCGGTCTGCCAGCGCGCCGGCGGGGGCCGCGAGCAGCGCGGCCGGCGACCACACCGCGATGAAGAGCGCCGCCACGGTCAGGCCCGAGCCGCCCATCGAGCGCAGCTGCAGGTTGAGCGGGAGGAGCGCAAGCCAGTCGCCCAGCGCGGAGACGCCGATCGCTGCGGCCAGGACGGGGAGGTCACGCCTGCGGTGCGCCACCAGCACGAGGCCGCTGATTCTACGATTGTCACGATGGCGACGACAATCGGCGTCCTGCACCCGGGCGAGATGGGCGCAGCCGTGGCGAAGGCGCTTCGCTCGCGCGGCCACGACGTGGTCTGGGCGTCGGACGGGCGGAGCGACGCGACCGAAGCCAGGGCGGGCGACGCCGGGCTGCGCGACGTCGGCTCGGCCGAGGCGCTGGCGGCGGCATGCGACGTCGTCATCTCGGTGTGCCCGCCGGGCGCGGCGGCCGAGATCGCCGCGACGATGCGCGGGTTCGCCGGCATCTACGTCGACGCGAACGCGGTGTCGCCGCAGACGGCGCGGGCGATCGGGGCGGCGGTCGAGACGGCCGGAGCGACGTTCGTGGACGGCGGCATCGTCGGCTCGCCGCCGCGGGAGCCGGGGACGACCCGGCTCCACCTGTCCGGCCCATCCGCGAGCGCGGTTGCGGCGCTCTTCGCCGGAACGGCGCTCGAGGCGCCGGTCGTCTCCGACCGCATCGGCGACGCCTCGGCGGTGAAGATGGCCTATGCCGCGTGGACGAAGGGCACCGCCGCCCTCGTGCTCGCCGTCCGCGAGACCGCCCGGGCCGAGGGCGTCGAGGACCCGCTCGCCGCGGAATGGGCGCGCTCGCTCCCGGGCCTCGCGGAAGAGCACGCGCGGGCGCTGCGCTCGGCCGGCGCGAAGGGCTGGCGCTGGGTGGCCGAGATGGAGGAGATCGCCGCCACCTTCGCGGCAGCGGGGCAGCCCGACGGCTTCCACCGGGCGGCCGCCGAGATCTACCGCCGCTACTGAGAAACGCGCACAGCGCGCACGAGCTCGTCGCCGACCTCGGACGTCGAGGCCCTCCCGCCCAGGTCGGGCGTGCGCGGGCCGTCGCCGCCGAGCACCGACTCGATCGCGGCCATGACTCTGGCAGCGGCGTCCGCCTCGCCGAGGTGGTCGAGCATCATCGCCCCGGCCCAGACCGCGCCGATCGGATTCGCGATGCCCTGCCCGGCGATGTCCGGCGCGGAGCCGTGCACCGGCTCGAAGAGGCCGGGGCCGGCGCCGTCGGGAGCGATGTTCGCGCTCGCGGCCAGGCCCATGCCACCCTGGATGGCGGCGCCGATGTCGGTGATCACGTCGCCGAACAGGTTGGAGGCGACCATGACGTCGAAGCGGGCCGGCTGGCTGACCATGTACGCGCAGGCCGCGTCGACCAGCAGCCGGTCGAGCTCGACGTCGGGGAAGTCGGCGTGGACGACGTCCACGATCTCGTCCCACATGACGAAGTGGTGCGGGCTCGCGTTCGACTTCGTGATGCTCGCCAGCCGGCGGCGCCGGCCGCGGGCCAAGCCGAAGGCGTGGCGGACGACGCGCTCGACGCCGTGGCGGGTGAAGACGTCCACCTGCAGGCCGACCTCGTGGCCCATGCCGACGTGCACGCGGCCGCCCGCGCCGGCGTACTCGCCCTCGGTGTTCTCCCGCACGCAGACCATGTCGACGTCGGCGGGGCGGCGCCCTGCCAGCGGCGTCGCCACGCCGGGCAGGAGCCGGATCGGGCGGATGTTCAGGTAGAGGTCGAAGCGCTGCCGGATCGGCAGCAGCAGCCCCCACAGCGTGATGTGGTCCGGGACGGCCGGCGAGCCGACGGCGCCGAGGTAGATCGCGTCGTGCCCGGCCAGCGCGCACAGGCCGTCGTCCGGCATGAGCGCGCCCGTGCGGGCGTGGTGGTCGCTGCCCCAGGGCAGGTGCGTCCACTCGAAGCCGCCCGGATGGGCCGCCTCGAGCACGCGGATGCCCTGCGCGACCACCTCCGGGCCGACGCCGTCGCCGCCGATGACCGCGATGCGGTGCGCCATCGGCGTATGTTCGCAGGAGCTACGACGCCAATGTCTTGATGGTCGCCGTCGCCGCCCCGGTCACCCCCGTCGAGGGCGTGTTCGTCATCAGCTTGCCGCTGGTGTCGGCCGCGTCGATGATCGCCAGGGAGCTGTGCGGCTTCGTGCCGTCGTTCCTGCCCATGAACCGGATGCCGGCGACGTCGACGAACTGGTCGGTCAGCGGGATGCCGTGGGACTGGGTGATCCAGCCGCCGCCGGTGGGAGCGGCGCCCGAGGACTAGATGAGACCTTCCCGGACGGCCAGGGCGACGGCCTGGGAGCGGCTCTTCGCGTGCAGCTTCGTCGTCACGTCGTGCATCACGGCCTTGATCGTCCGCTCGCTGTAGCTCAGCTGCTGGGCCACCTCGCGCGTCGGCAGGCCCTCGGCGACGAGCCGCAGCACGTTTCGCTCGCGGGTCGTGAGCGACGTGAGCGAGAGCCCGCGCGGCTCGAGCACGTCGCGCGAGACCTCGGCCAGCGTGCGCAGGAGCGTGCCGAGGAGGTCTGGCGGAAGCACCCCGGCGCCGGAGTGCACCGCCCGCACGCCGGCCGCGAGCGTCTCCGGCGTCAGCGTGTCCTTGGTCAGGTAGCCGCATGCGCCCGCCTGGACGGAGTCGAGCAGGCGCGGCTCCTCGAGCGACTCGGCGCAGATCAGCACGCGCGGGCGGCCGTGCGGACGCAGCTTGCGGACGAGCTCGCAGCTGCCCTCGGCGTCGCCGTCGAGGACGAGCACGTCGGCCTGCTCGAGGTTCTCGTCGAGCTCGGCGGCGCGTGGCCCGTCGGCCTCCCACACCTCGTCCACCTCATCGACCGCGACCAGGCAGGCGACGAGCCCTCGCCGATAGATCGGATGTGGATCGATGATGTAGACGCGCACCGGGCCCCCACTGCACCGTTTGCGAAAGGAGCATCGCACGCGAGATAGTACGGAAGTCCACGCGGCTCTGCCGTGATCGCTCTGGAGGGTTCCAATTGCCGCCCATCGTGACGACCAACGACACGATCATGTGCATCCACGGCGGGACCGTGGTCCTGACGCCGAAGCAGGGCGTCGTCACGGCGAGCGGGGGCGCCGTTCTGCGCGAGACCGACCTGATCGGCGCGCCGATCGTCGGCTGCGCCCAGCCGCCGACCATCTCCAGCAAGCCGTGCACGACGGTCGTCTCGACGCTGCCCGGCGGGTCCGCGCCGACCGTCCTCGTCGGCGGGCTGCCCGCGCACGTGTCCACGCTCTCGGGGATCACCGACGGCGTGCCGCCCGGCACCATATCGGTGGTGGCCCCGGGCGCGCCGACCGTTCAGGCCTCGTGACGAGACCGGGCGGGAGACGTGACTGAGACCGAGCGCCAGGTCGGGCGCTACCGGATCGTGCGCGAGATCGGCCGCGGCGGCATGGCGGCCGTGTACCTGGCCCGCCAGATCGACCTCGACCGCGACGTCGCGCTGAAGGAGCTGAGCTCGTTCCACGCCGCCGACCCGGCGTTCGCGGAGCGGTTCGTGCGCGAGTCGCGCGTGGCCGGCTCGATGAGCCACCCGAACATCGTCACCGTCTACGAGTACCTGAACGAGAGCGGCACGCCCTACATCGCGATGGAGTACGTCGAGCGCGGGTCGCTGCGCCCGTTCGTCGGCCGCACCACGCTCGCCCAGACGATCGGCGTGCTCGAGGGCGCGCTGGCGGGGCTGGCCCAGGCGGAGCGGCGCGAGATCGTCCACCGCGACATCAAGCCCGAGAATCTCATGGTCACGGCCGACGGCGAGGTGAAGATCGCCGACTTCGGCATCGCCAAGGCGCTGACCGACGCTGGCGGTCCCAACCTCACGATGACGGGGACGACCGTCGGCACGCCCGCCTACATGGCGCCGGAGCAGGCGACGGCCGGCGAGGTGGGGCCGTGGACCGACCTCTACTCGCTCGGGATCACGGCCTATGAGATGACGGTCTCGCGGGTGCCGTTCCACGACTCGACGACGCCCGTCGCAGTGCTGATGCGGCAGGTGAGCGAGGAGATCCCCTCGGCGGTCTCGGTCGACCCGCGCGTCGACCGCCGCTTCTCGGACTGGATCGACCACCTGCTCGTGAAGGACCCCGAGCAGCGCACCCGCACGGCCCGCGACGCCTGGTACGAGCTCGAGGAGATCGCGGTGGCCATGCTCGGCCCGCTGTGGCGGCGCGAGGCGCGGCTGCTCGTCTCCGGCACCGACCGCGCGGCCGGACCCCTGACGCCGGCGCCGTTCGAGCGCCAGACCCCGCCGCCGCAGGGCCCGGGCGGCGGCTACGAGACCTACCTGGGCGAGTCGCCCGCCGCGGCTCCACCGCCGCCTCCACCGCCGCCGCAGCCGGTCGGGCCGGCGGCGACGATCCCCGGCCAGCCGATCCCGCCGACCCCGCCACCCGTCGCGGCCGACCCGGCCCAGACCGTCGCCCCGGCCAGCGCGCCACCTGCGAGCGGCGCGGCCGCACCGCCGGCCGCTGCCGCGAACGAGACCTTCGCCTGGCCCAGCCAGGGTGGCGGCGGACGCAACCGGCTCATCCTGATCGGCGCCATCGTCCTCATCGTCGCGATCGCCGTCGGCGCCTTCCTGTTCACGCAGTCCGGCGGCAGCTCGAAGAACACCTCGCCGCCGGCGTCGACGAAGAAGAAGGGCAACACGACGCCGGCCGCGCTGCCCACGATCGAGGCCGACGCGTCGCGTTTCCAGGCGGGCCCGCTGCAGAGCGTCGCGCCGCTCGGCACGCAGGCGTGGGCACTCGACCACAAGAAGCCGCGCACCCTCGTCCAGCTCGGCGCCGGGCTCAACGGCGCTCCCATCCAGGCCGGGAAGGGCGCCGTCAACCTGGCCGGCGGCGACAACGCGCTGTGGGTGAGCGCGAAGCTCCCGAACGGCGGCGGCGAGGTGCGCAAGTTCGTGCCGGGGTCGACGGCCGCCGCGGCCACGATCGCCTACCCGGGCAGGCCGGTGGCGCCCCGCGTCGTCGTCGCCAACGGGACGATCTGGCAGCCGACGGACAAGGGCGTCGTCAAGCTGCCCGAAGCGGGTGGGACGCCCGTCCAGGTGAAGGGCCTCGGCTTCGCCCCCGACTCGATCGAGCTCGAAGCCGGGTTCGTCTGGGCCAGCGACGGGAAGGGCAAGCTGGCCCGCATCGACACCACCACCCCCGACCCGACCGCGACGGTCGTGCCGCTGCCCGGCGCGGCCTGGATCACCGGCGACGCGAAGTCGGTCTACGTCATCGGCACGAGCGGCGTCGTCAGGGTCGACCCGAAGAACCCGCAGACGCAGACGCCCGTCGCGGGGATCTCGGCGCCGCCGATCCGCATCGGCCTCGTCGGCGACATCCTGTGGACGATCTCCTACAGCGCACCGGCGAGCGGCGCCCGCGAGGCGACGCTGACCGGCTACGACGTCGACCACCCGGGCAAGGCGACGACGCCGTTCACCTTCAAGGCGCCGGCGACGGGCGGCTACATCACGAAGCTCGTCGACATCGACAACACGTTCTGGCTGACGACGCTGGGCGGCTCCGACGGCAAGACCGCGGGCCTCGAGCCCTACGTGATCAAGGGCTAGCGCAGCAGCTGGCGCGCGGCGTCGAGCTGCAGCTGGTAGCGGTAGCGGTACTGGGCCGCCGGCCGCTCGATGTCGGCGATCCACTCGCCCCACTTGTGCGGGTCGGAGCCGAAGCCGGCGATGCCCTGGCGCATGCGCTCGGCCTTGAGTGCGGTGGCCTCGTCGATGAACCAGCGCAGCTGCTTGCGCGGATCGTCCGAGAAGCCGGCGTACTTGCCGTGGTTCCAGATCGACGTTCGCATCTGGAAGAAGCCGAGCGAGTCGCGGTCGCCGTACCTGTCGTTCTTCAGGCCCGACTCGACGAGCGCCGCCATCACCGGCAGCTCGCGCGGCAGGCCCGCGCGCTGGGCGGCGTCGCCCATCCAGGCCGCGACCGCGCTGCGCGACGCGTGGTCGCCGGGGTAGGCGCCGATGATGCCGTCGAGCGCGCCCGCGCCGGGAGCAGGGGCTGCGCCGGCGGCCGCCATGCCGCCGCCGATCGTCGCATGCACGCCGGCCGCGTTGCCCGACGAGGGAGCCGGGTTGTGGCTCGCGACCGCGCTCATCCCGAGCGTCCCGCCCGCGCCGGCATGGCCGGCCGCCGACTCGGCGCCGGGGGCGGCAACCGCGGGCATGCCCATTCCGGCCGGCGCGTCGGGGACGACTCGGCGGGCGCCCATGAAGTAGGGCTTGAAGACGTCGACCGACTCGTACTCGACGTGGCCGCCGGTGTGCGGCGCGGCAATCACCTGGCCGTGGCCGGCGTAGATGACGACGTGAGTCGCCCCCGCGCCGGGGCCCTCGAAGTTCGAGAAGATCAGGTCGCCTGGCTGGAAGTGGCCCCACTGGACGGCGTGGCCCTCCTTGACCTGATCCCACGTCGTCCGGTCCAGGTTGATGCCGATCTGCTTGTAGCAGTACTGGACGAGCCCGGAGCAGTCGAAGCCGCCGGGGCTCGCGCCGCCCCACACGTACGGCGTGCCGATGTACTTGGACGCGATCTGGACGACGTGCCTGCCCTGGTCGAGCTGGGCGTGGTCCATCGCGGCGGCCGCGTCGACCAGGCCGCCG
>DASUHM010000089.1 GCA_036273515.1 Gaiellales bacterium | reverse complement strand
TGAGCTCCCAGCCGCCCGCTTCGACCACCTATTGGTGGTCGCCGAGGCGGAGGCGGCGGCGGCCAAGGAACAGGCGAGTCGGCTGCGCGATCGCGAGCGCGCCCTGGCGGAGACGCCGGACCTGCCCGACGTGCTGTCCGACCTGCACGAGCGGCTCTTGGCGCCGGTCAAGGATGCGGAGACGACGGCTGCGCTACGCGCGGCGCTCCGACGGGTGTTCAGCCACTTCGAGGTGACGACGCGGCCGCCCAGGATGATCCCGGTCGGCCCCACCCCGGATGCGCTGGATGACCCCCAGCCGCCCGTGGACGCGGCGGAGGCGGCCGCGATCGCCGATCGGGTAGCAGAAGGCCTAGGCGTGACCGTCGAGGAGGACGGCTTGCCGTTCAAGTGGGAGTCGCGGTGGTACCTCGAGCCGGTGTTGCTGGACGACGTCGATCTGGGCTTGGAGGTCGACCGGTGGGCGATCGTGGATCCGGTCGCGGTTGAGCGTAACAACTCCTACTCCGCGAGGGCAGCAAGTATAGCCCTGGGCCGCGCGCCCTGGGAGCCTGAAGGCCAGGTTCCAGCCAGGTACGATGGCCGCATGAGGATCCTCACGTGGGGGGCACGCTCATCGTGAGATGGCGATTCTTCTTCTGGGAGGCGCTCGCCTCGATCCGCTCGAACGCGGCGACGACGCTCGCCGCCACGGTCACGGTGCTGATCGTGACGTTCCTGCTCGGGATCTTCGTCACGACCGGGTGGTGGGTGTACCACTACGCGGTCGGCGTCCGCAACGAGGTCACGGTCAAGCTCTACCTGCCCGCGGCGTACGCGTCCAACGCGGCGAAACGGGGCGAGGTGGCCAACCAGGTGAAGGGCCTGCCGTACGTGAAGTCGTTCCGGTACGTCTCACCGAGCGAGGCCGCGGGGATGCTCTCGCCGGCCGAGCAGAACGCGCTCCGGACGATCCCGAACCCGCTGCCGCCCGCGTTCTACGTGAAGCTGACCGATGCCAACCGGGCGGCGGCCACCGCGGCCGCGGCACAGCACATCGCGGCCGTGCGCAACTGCGGCAGCGCGCCCTGCGTGACGTACGGGAAGAAGATCACGGACCGCGTCCTGAATACGCTCAAGTACGTCCTCTACTTCGTGTTCGGGCTCATGCTGCTGCTCGGGATCGCCGCCGTCGTCCTGATCCAGAACACGATTCGGCTCTCGATCTTCTCGCGGCGGCGCGAGATCGAGGTGATGAAGCTGGTGGGGGCGACGAACGCCTTCGTGCGACTGCCGTTCATGCTCGAGGGCATGTTGACCGGGATGCTCGGCGCAGTCGGGGCGGTCATCCTGCTCGCGGCCGTCTACATCACGCTGAACGGCTACGACCGCGGTCTGACCGATCCCGCCCGGCTCGTCGGCGTGCCGCTTCTGCTCACGATGCTCGCCCTGTTTGGGCTGCTCCTGGGCGCGTTCGGATCCGGCATCACGTTGCGCCGGTTCCTGCGCACCTAGAATCGCCGCATGGCCTACGACGAAGCCCTCGCCGCCCGGATCCGCGACCGGATCGGGGCCGCGCCCGACCTTTCCGAGAAGAAGATGTTCGGCGGCCTCGCGTTCCTGATCGGCGGCAACATGGCCGTCGCCGCGAGCGGCCAGGGCGGGATCCTGGTGCGGGTGGACCCGGAGCAGTCGGACGCGCTCGTGGCGAGCACGCCGGCGGAGCCGATGGAGATGCGCGGCAAGCAGATGCCGGGATGGCTCCGCGTCCCGACCGCGGACGTCTCCGCCGACGCGGCCCTCGCCGAGTGGGTCGATCGCGGCGTGGGCTACGCCCGCACGCTGCCCGCCAAGTAGATCGGGGTCTGACCCCGAACGTTGGCCGTTGCACTTTCGTGGCTCTTCCGTTCGGGGTCAGACCCCATGCTCAACCGGCTACAGCGCCGCGCACTCCCCGCGCCTGTCGCCGCCGACGACGTTCGGCGCGCCCTGCGAGTCGCCGACCTGGGCCTGCGGCACGTTGTTGAAGCAGCCCAGGTTGCCGTCGATCACGTTGGTCACGATCTCCATCGCGTCCGGGTCGCCGAACCGGCCCCCCACCATGAGGGCGTTCCCGCCCACGTGGACGCGGATCAGGCCGAACCAGCACGTGTGCAGCCGGCGGGCGGTGAAGTTGCCGCCGATCGCGCCGTCCTGGTAGGTCGTGTAGTACGGGATCTGCCCGAGGATGGGCGTGATCGAGCAGTCCATGCTGCCCCCGCCGCGGAGGAAGCTCACGTCCCCCCGGGTGGTGGTGCCGTGGACGACCGTCGCCCAGGCGCCGACCGCGGTGAGGTTCCCGCGGATGTGGTTCTCCGAGTTGGCCGCGCAGCCGAAGTCGGTCGAGCAGCCGAGCAGCGCGACGGCGTGCCGCTTCACCCAGACGTCGCCCCTCACGTTCAGCGTCGCCGCGGTGACGGCGTTGAAGAACGCGCCCCGCTTCACGACGAGGTCGTGGCGGACCGTGACGGTGCCGGAGCTCGCGAGCGTGCACGAGCCGGCGATCGTCAGCGAGCGGTAGTGGCCCGCCGCGACCGTGCCGCCGTGGCATGTGACGGTGCCGTGGTGGGCTGTCGCCGCGGCGGCCGAGCCGGTGGCTCCGAAGAGCCCCGCGGCAACGGCGAGCCCGACGGCAGCGTGTCGAAGACGTTTCATCGATTCCTCCCCTGCCAGGAAATGGAACGCCGCCCACGTCCAGGGCGGCCGAACCGGGACCATACCCGACCGCCCGAATGTGACGCCTGCAACGGAAACTCGGTCAAATGCTTTACTTCGCCGCCGCCATGCCTTAAAACCCGTTGCCTACGCAAGCTACGATCCTGAAAGGACGTGGCAGTGACGAGCTCACGAGCGGAGGGAGTCGCATGGTGATGCTTCTGTCGGAGTCCGGCCGCTGGCTGACGGGCATCGTGCTGGGCGTCGTCGTGATCGCCGTGGCGGCCGTGATCGTGATCACGATCGTCCTGCTGGCGAACCGGATCGCCCGCCAGGCCAGGACCGCCGAGGGGGCCGTGGAGGTGGTGCGCCAGCAGACCGCCGATCTCGGCGGCATCGCGCGGATCAACGACTCGGGGGTGCGCATCCTGCACGCCGCCCGGGCGCTACGAAAGGTGGCGGTCGGCAGATGACGGTGCTCGCGGTCTCGGCGCACACCTACTGGGTGATCGCCCTCATCATCGGCCTGGCCGCGGCGCTCGTCGTCGCCGGCCTGCTCGCGATCCTGATGAAGTCGGTCGCGAGCATCGAGCGGTCGGTCGACGGCCTCCTCGCCGTCGCCACCCAGGTGGCGGGCAACACCGCCAACATCCCCCAGCTCGAGGCGACCGCGCCGGTGCTGGGCCTGATCGTGCAGGAGGCGGTCGTCCAGGACGGCTACATGAACGCCCTCACCGACGGATTCGGCGAATCATGACCACACTCGTCGTCCTCACCGTCGCGCTGATCGTCGTCGTGATCGCGGTGCTCGCCTACGCGCTCATCGTCGTCTCGCGCGGGCTGACCCGCATCTCCGCCGGCCTGGCCACGCTGGCCGGGGCGCTCGAAGGCGTCGAAACGGAGCACCTGCGCCCGCTCGAGCCGGCCGTCCGGGCCATCAACGCCCAGTTCGACATCATCCTGAGCGCGCTCCCCGGCATCGCCCGCAAGGCGGCGATCGTGGCCGAGAGGAGGCCGCGATGACGCTCCTTTGGATCGGCGACGCGCTCCTGATCGTGGTCGTCCTGCCCATCGTGATCTACCTGCTGAACGCGACGCTCAAGGCGGCGCAGAGCATCGTGCCGAGCGTCCGCTCGATCGCCGCGACCGCCGCGGCCGGGTCGAAGGACCTCGACGCCGCCGCGCTGCTCCTGACCACGCAGGATCAGGTGTCGCGCACGGTTGCCGGCGTCGCCGACTACGGCGGCTCCCTGGACGTCATCCTCGACGACGCGGAGGAGGGGCGGTGACCGTCTACGCCATCCCCGCCGCCGGGTGGGTGCTGATCCTGGCCGTGCTCCTGATCGTCCTCGCGCTCGTCTACTACCTGGTCTCGACCATCTTCGCCCTGCGCAAGATCACGAACGGCCTCGACGAGGTGATCGGGAGCGTGACCGAGATCGTCCAGAAGAGCGCGCCCGTGAACGACGTCGTGAACGCGATCAACAAGGACCTCGACGCGGGCGTCGACATGCTCGAGGCGCTGCTCGTGAAGAAGGCGGGCATGGTCGACGCCGTCGGCCTGGTCGACGGCCTCTATCCGGGCGCCGGGGAGGCCGGGTTCCGCAACTTCCCCGAGAGCACAAAGGTCGATGCGCCGCGGATCTCGGAGGTCTACACCAAGGGCACCCTCACGCTCGCCCGCCTGGGCCGCGAGGCGCCGATCGCGGCAGGCAACCCGGCCGGCCCGGCGATCCGCAACGTCACGGCCGCCAGCCTGTCGGCGAAGGCGCTCTACTCGGACGTCCGTCACACGAGCCCCGAGCGCCTGCCGCGCTCGCCCGTGATCGGGACGGACTCGCCGGTGCAGTACGAGCAGCGTGAGGACGTCGGCCAGCCGCGCAGGCGCATGCCCGCGCGGAACCCCTGAAAGGAGCCCGGATTTGCAGACGCCTGCGGCATTCGAGTACGAGCGTGCCACGAGCCTCGACGGCGCCATCGCGTCGCTGCAGCGGCTGGGCCCCGAGGCGCGCGTGATCGCGGGCGGCCACAGCCTCCTGCCGATGATGAAGCTGCGGCTGGCGAACCCCGAGCACCTGATCGACATCAACGATCTCGACGAGCTCGCCTACATCCGCCGGGAGGGCGACGAGATCCGCGTGGGGGCCCTCACCCGCCACGTCGACCTCCTGAAGTCCGACCTTTTGGCCGAGCACCTGCCGCTCTTCCGCGACGCGGAGGAGGTCATCGCCGACCCGGTCGTGCGCAACCGCGGCACGATCGGTGGGTCGCTGTGCCAGGCCGACGCCGCCGAGGATCTCAGCGCCGTGTGCACCGCCGCCAAGGCGCAGGTGGTGATCCGCGGAAGCGAGGGCGAGCGGGTCGTCGGCATGGAGGGCTTCCACGTCGGGCCGTTCATGACCGCGGTCGGCGCCGGTGAGATCCTGACCGAGGTGCGCCTGCCGGTGCGCCCCGGCGCGGGCAGCGCGCACGAGAAGGTCGAGCGGCGGGCCGGCGACTGGGCCATCGCCGCCGCCTCGGCCGCCGTCTGGATGCAGGGCGGGGCCATCTCCGAAGCCGGCATCGCCCTCTCCGCCGTCGGCCTGACGACGATCCATCTCACCCGGGCCGAGGATCTCCTGCGCGGCCAGGCGCCGTCGGAGGAGCTGTTCGCGAAGGCGCGCGAGATCGCGTCGGAGGACTGCTCGCCCACGGCCGACGGCCGCGGGCCGGTCGACTACAAGCGCCACCTCGCGGGCGTGCTCACCCAGCGGGCGCTCCGCCGAGCGGTCGCGCGTGCGATGAAGCAGGAGGCGTGAGGTGGACGTGACACTGACGGTCAACGGCAAGCGGGTCTCGCACGACGTCGAGCCGCGCATGCTGCTCGTCCACTTCATCCGCGAGACGCTCGGCTTGACCGGCACCCACTGGGGCTGTGACACGTCCAACTGCGGCGCCTGCGTCGTCCAGGTCGACGGCCGGCCGGTGAAGTCGTGCACCACCCTGGCGGCGATGTGCGCCGGGCACGACGTGCGCACCGTCGAGTCGCTCGAGGTCGACGGGCAGCTCGATCCGATCCAGATGGGATTCCACGAGCGCCACGCGCTCCAGTGCGGGTTCTGCACGCCGGGGATGTTGATGACGACGCGCGCGCTCCTCGACGAGAACCCCGACCCGACCGACCACGAGATCCGGGTGGCCATCTCCGGCGGTATCTGCCGGTGCACGGGCTACAAGAACATCGTGAGCGCAGTCCGCTGGGCGGCCGACCACGAGGCCGCGACGGCGAAGGAGGCATGAGCATGGCGACCGTCGAGAACCTTCCCAGCCAGACGCAGGAACGGCCGATCGGCTTCGGCCGGCTGAAGCGCAAGGAGGACGCGCGCTTCATCCGCGGTCAGGGCATCTACCTGGACGACATCAAGCTCCCGGGCATGGTGTACGGCGCGCTCCTGCGCAGCCCGTACGCGCACGCCCGCATCGTCTCGATCGACACCTCGCGCGCGTTGGCGCACCCGAACGTGGCGGCCGTCGTGACCGCAAAGGACCTCGAGACGCTCGGCCTGGCCTGGATGCCGACGATCTCCTACGACACGCAGGCCGTGCTGGCCGGGGACAAGGTGCGCTTCCAGGGCCAGGAGGTCGCGTTCGTCATCGCCACCGACGAGTACTCGGCGAACGACGCGCTCGCGCTGATCGACGTCGAGTACGAGCCGCTGCCCGCAGTCGTGAACGCGCGCAAGGCGCTTGACCCGGACGCACCCCTGATCCGCGACGACAAGGACGGCCAGCGCGACAACCTCGCCAGCCCCACCTGGGAGGCGGGCGACGAGGAGGCGACCGACCGCGCGTTCGCCAAGGCGGACACCGTCGTCACGCGCGACATCATCTACCCGCGCTGCCATCCCGCCCCGCTCGAGACGTGCGGGATGATCGCCGACTTCAACCCGAAGACCGGCCAGCTCGACATCTACAACGGCAACCAGGCGCCGCACGCCCACCGCACGGTCTACGCGCACGTCGCCGGCCTGGCCGAGCACATGATCCGCATCCGCTGCCAGGACATCGGCGGAGGCTTCGGCAACAAGGTGCCCGTGTACCCCGGCTACGTCTGCGCGATCGCCGGCTCGATCGTCGCCGGCGTCCCGGTGAAGTGGGTCGAGAACCGCACCGAGAACCTCGTCTCGACCGGCTTTGCCCGCGACTACGTCATGCACGCCGAGATGTGCTCGAAGGACGGCAAGATCACCGGCCTGCGCGTCGACGTGATCGCCGACCACGGCGCGTTCGACTCGACCGCGCAGCCGACCAAGTTCCCGGCCGGGTTCTTCCACATCTGCTGCGGCTCCTACGACCTGCAGGCATCGCACGTGAAGGTGAAGGCCGTCTACTCGAACAAGGCCCCGGGCGGCGTCGCCTACCGGTGCTCGTTCCGGATCACCGAGGCGGTCTACCTGGTCGAGCGGATGGTCGATGCCCTCGCCCTCGAGATGAAGGTCGACCCGATCGACCTGCGCATGCGGAGCTTCATCGGCCCCGAGCAGTTTCCGTACGAGACGACCACGGGCTGGACGTACGACTCGGGCAACTACGCGAACACGATGCGCGTCGCGATGGACCTGGCCGGCTACGAGGACCTGCGCCGCGAGCAGGCCGAGAAGCGCGCCCGCGGGGAGCTGATGGGGATCGGCGTCTCCTTCTTCACCGAGGGCGTCGGCGCCGGCCCGCGCAAGCACATGGACATTCTCGGCCTGGCGATGAACGACGGCGCCGACCTGCGGGTGCACCCGTCGGGCAAGGCGGTCGTCTCGATCAGCGCCCAGACCCAGGGGCAGGGCCATGAGACCACCTTCGCCCAGATCGTGGCCGAGGAGCTCGGCATCCC
>DASUHM010000088.1 GCA_036273515.1 Gaiellales bacterium | reverse complement strand
TTCCTCGGCGCCGCCCATACGCTGGAGCGGTTCCGCACCTGCTTCTACCGGCCGCTGCTGTCCTCGACGGAGAACTTCGAGCGGTGGAAGTCGAAGGGCGGGCGCGACGCGACCGAGCGGGCGGGCGAGATCTGGCGGGAGGCGCTGGCCGCCTACGAGCAGCCGCCGCTCGACGCCGACCTGCGGGCCGAGCTCGAGGGCTACGCCGCCCGCCGCCGCGCGGAGCTCGGCGATTGAAGATCACCGCCGTCCGCGCCTACCGCCAGCAGCAGCCCTTCGCCGACGGCACCTACTCGACCGCGGGCGGGTCGGCCGAGGGCTTCGACTCGCTGATCGTCGCCGTCGACACCGACGAGGGCGTCACCGGCTGGGGTGAGATGGCGCCGCTGGGTGCGTTCTATGCCGACGCGTTCGCGTCGGGCGCGCGGGCCGGGATCGCCGACCTCGCGCCGAGCGTGCTCGGAGCCGATCCCTGCCAGCCGCGGCGGCTGGTGCGGCGGATGGACTCGGCGATGCGCGGCCAGCCGTACGTGAAGTCGGCGCTGGACATGGCCTGCTGGGACGCGGCCGCCCGGTTCCGCGGCCAGCCCCTGTGCGAGGCGCTCGGCGGCCGCTTCGGCGAGGCCGTCGCCCTGTACCGCTCGATCCCGCCGATGGCGCCGGACGCGGCGGCCGCGCTGGCCGGCCGCTACGCCGCCGACGGCTACCGCCGGATCCAGGTGAAGGTGGGCGGCGACCCGCCGGCCGATGCGCTGCGGCTGGCGTCCGTCCGCGACGCGGTCGGCCCCGAGGTCGTCCTCTTCGCCGACGCGAACGGCGGCTGGACAACCGCCGACGCCCGCCGCTTCCTGCTGGCCACCTCCGGCCACACCTACACGCTGGAGCAGCCGTGCGCGACGCTCGACGAGTGCGCCGCGGTGCGGCCGCACTGCGCGCACCCGCTCGTCCTGGACGAGTCGATCGACACGCTGCCCGCGCTCGTGCGGGCCGGGCGCGAGGGCATCGCCGACGGTGTCACGATCAAGATCGCCCGCGTCGGCGGGGTCACCCGCGCGGCCACGCTGCGGGACGTCGCGGTCGAGCTCGGCATGACCGTCACCGTCGAGGACACGGGCGGGGCTACGATCGACACCGCCGCCATGCTCCACCTCTCGCTCTCCACCCCCGAGCCGCACCGGCTGCACACCGTCGACTTCACCGACTGGGTCACCGTCGCAAACGGCGACGGCCTGCCCGCCCACGCCGGCGGGCGGATGGCGGCGCCGTCCGCGCCCGGCCTCGGCATCGAGGTGCGCGAGGCGGAGCTCGGCGAGCCGTTCCTGCGGACGTCGTGACCCAGCCGCTCCTGCTCGATGCGAGCCTCGCGCTCGAGGATGTCGCCGACGTCGCGCTGCGGCGCCGGCCTGTGCGGCTGGCGGACGCCGCCCGCGCCCGGATCACGGCGGCGCGCGACGCCACCGACGGGCTACTGGCCCGGGGCGAGCGGGTGTACGGGCTCACCACCGGCGTGGGCGCGCTCAAGCGCGTGTCGGTCGGCGGCGACGAGCAGCTCGCATTCAACCGGCTGATGCTGCTCTCGCACCGCACGGGTACCGGCCCCGACGTCGCCGAGCCGGTGGTGCGGGCGGTGATGCTGGCGCAGGTGGCGGGGTTCGCGCGCGGCCGCTCCGGCGTGCGCGCCGAGCTCGCCGATCACCTCGTCGACGCCCTGAATGCCGGTCTGGTGCCGCGCGTGCGCACGACCGGGTCGCTGGGCCAGTCCGACCTGGGGCCGCTGGCCGACCTGGCAGCGGCGCTGACGGGCGACGGCGCCTGGGCCGAGGAGCTGCGCCGGCTCGGCCTCTCCGAGTGGGAGCCGACGGCCAAGGAGGCGCTCGCCTTCGTGAACTCGAACGGCTTCTCGCTGGGCTGGTCGGCGCTCGCGCTGGTCGGCGTCGGCACGCTGCTCGACCGCTTCGACGAGGCCGCCGCGCTCACGTTCGAGGGCATGCTCGGCAACGTGCAGGCGCTCGATCCGGCAGTCGGTGAGGCCCGCCCGGTGCCGGGCATCCCCGAGGAGCTGGCGCGGCTGCAGGCGCTGCTCGCCGGCGGCAGCCTGCTCTCGGGCACTCTCCACCGCCACCTCCAGGATCCGCTCACGATGCGGATCGTGCCCCAGACGCACGCCGCCGCCCGAACCGCCCTCGCCCACTCCCGCGGCGTGGTCGAGGCCGAGCTCACCTCGTCGCACGACAACCCGTGCATCACGCCGGACGGCCGCGCGCTCTCGACGGGCAACTTCGATTCGGTGCCCTACGGCGTCACGCTCGACTACGTGCGGCTGGCGCTCGCCCACGTCGTCACCGCCTCGTGCGAGCGCGCCAACAAGCTCGTCCACTCCGCGTTCAGCGGCCTCCCCACCGGCCTGCGCGACGACGACGCGACCAGCCAGGACGGGCTCGCCATCGTGGTCTACGGCGCGAACGCCGCCGCGGCCGAGGCCCGGCTGCTGGCGCTGCCGGCCACGCTCGAGCTCTCCACCTCCTCGACGGCCGAGGGCATCGAGGACCGCGTCATCCCGACGCCGGTGGCCGCCCGGCGGATGGAGGAGATGACGCGGCTCGGCCGCTACGTCGCCGCCGTCGAGCTCTACCTGGCCGCCCAGGCGGTCGACCTGCGCGATCGCGCCGGCGAGCTCGGCCAGGGCACCCGCCGCGCGTACGACCTCGTCCGCGCCCATGCGCCCCGCCGCCGTGCGGGCGAGCCCCCGCTGGCCGACCTCACCCCGCTCGAGACCGCCCTGGAATCGGGGTCAGACCCCGAACGGCGGGCGTGACAAAGCTGTGACGCATCTTGCGTGGGGTCTGACCCCGGCTCAGGCCGGGAAGAACGCGGCCCGCAGCCGCGCCGTCTGGCCGAGGAGCGTCGTCAGCGCCTCGTCGCCGATGCCCATCCCCATCCGGGCGACGGTGAGGAAGCCGCCCTCCTCGCCGTGATCCTCGATGTCGAGGAGCACCTCTGGCTCCTGGGCGACCCACCATGCCGTCAGCTCCGGCGTGAACGCCGCGGCGAGCTGGTCGTCGGGGATGTGCCGCGACGCCACGATGCGGTAGCGCTCGTCCATCTGCGACGAGGCCGTGTGCACGCGGCGCTCGGCGTGCAGCAGCCGCCGGGCCCATTCGTGATCGGAGACGCGGCTCGGATGCACCGTGAGCCGCCCCCAGCGGGAGGCGTCGACGAACATGAGGAAGACCGTGAAGCCGGTCGAGTCGACGCCCCAGCCGCCGAACGCCTCCGACCAGTCCGGCGATCCGACCGAGAACTCGGCCAGGACGGCCTCGTGGCCGTCGACCTCGCCGCGGTAGGCGGCATCGGTCGTGTCGAGCATGCCCAGGTCTAGCAGCTGCGTCGTCCCGCCGATCTGGTCGCTCGACGGCGCGAAGCCGTGCGCCTCCGCCCAGGTGTCGATGTCGGGCCGTGGTTCGGTGCTCATCCGCGCAAGGCTAGCTGCTGGCCGCGCGGTCGGCGGGATGAACCGCGAGGCCGAACCGCTCGCGCAGGAGCACGCGCACCCGCGCATCGTCCCCCGGCTTGACGCCGAGATCCGCCGCGATCTCGTCGATCGCCAGGTCGACCGAGAAGACGCAGACGTCGGCGCCCATCCGATCGAGCGCCTCGTCGAAGGCGCGATTGGCGGCCACCTCGAGCTCATCGGGAGGCATGCCCGAATGGTAGTCCCGGCTAGAGCGGGAACGGGGACTGCCACCACGCCGGCCGCGAGCTCGGGCGCACCGACGTGACCCACTTCACCCACCAGAAGCCGCGCCGGCCGGCGGCGACCAGGCGCACCGGCGCGCCGTTCCCGGGTGCGATCGGCGCGCCATCGAGGTGGGTCGCGAGCATCAGGCCGGGCACGCTTCGGGGGTCGAACCGGCGCTTATAGCCGGTCGCCGAGCGCACCTCCAGGCTGCCCGTCCCGGCCGGGAGCGCGAGCGGCAGGTCCGAGACGAGCACGCCGCGCCAGCGGTTGCGCGCGTACCAGCCGCTCGTGCAGTCGAGCGTGCACGTCCACTCGTGCTGGGGCAGGCGGGCGAGGTCGGCAAGCCCCAGCCGGTGTCCACCGACATCCACGCGCCAGGCGGCCACGTCGATCTGCGGCGTCGAGTCGTCGATCCAGACGGTCGGCGACGGCCGCGGCTGCGCGAGCGAGCCGGTGGCCGCCCGGCGCGCGCCGAGCGTGCGGTCGAAGGTGAGCTTGGCCGCCACGCCGGCGGCGGTGAAGGCGGCGAGCCGCAGGAACGCCGCCCGGGTCAGGTCGCCGCGCCGCAGCAACACCGGCCGCGTCGCCAGATGGACGACGACCAGCGGCACGAGGGCGAGGGCGAATGCGATGTGCCAGCCGAGCGCCGTCACCGGCCCGACGTCGCCGACGCCTGCCGAGTGGGCGAGGCCGAAGCCCAGCAGCCCGACCGCGAACACCGCGCCTGCGAGCGACCCGCCCACCTCCGGCCATCGCCGCCGCAGGCCGCGCCGGATGACGCCGAGCTTCGACCAGACGAGCGCGATCACGGCCATGCCGGCGGCGCCGTGCGCCCACACCACCAGCCCCGCGTGGCGCTCGCTCACCCACAGGCCGAGCACGCCCGTCGCCAACGAGGCCGCGAGCGCCGTCCCCAGGAGCACCAGGTCGACACGCCGCCGCACGCCCCAAGCGTAGGCGACCGCCGCGCGCGCGGCCGTGACGGAGGCCTACTCGGGCTTCGGCTGCTGGACGATCGACCGCACCCGCACCTCGGTCGGCTTGCGCCCCCACGGGTCACGGCGGAAGAACGCCTCGTCGACGGCGAGCGCGTGCGAGGCGCTCACGTCGAGGGTGATCCACGCTTCGCCCGGCCCGTAGCGGGCCTGGGTCTCGTAGGCGAGGATCGGTGGTGGGGTGCCTTCGGCGCTCATGTTCTGGTAATCGGCGGGTTTCCCCGAAACGTGCCCGCATTACGCAGTACACGCACCCCCCGCTTCCGGGGGAGCCGCTCCCACCCTTTCGGGGCGGACTACGCTCGCGGAGACGAAAGCTCGGTCGGAACGGCGAAGCGCACCCGCGTCCCGGCGCCCGGCTCGGTGTCGATCGTGACCTCGCCGCCGGCGGCGCGCACCCGCTCGACCATGCCGTCGAGCCCCATGTGCAGGGCGGCGCCGGGCCGCGCGCGCACCTCGTCGAGGTCGAACCCGCAGCCGTCGTCGGCCACCTCGCTCTCGAGCACGCCGTCGTGCTCGACGATGCGCACCACGATCGTGCTCGCGCGGGCGTGCTTGCGCACATTCGCGAGCGCCTCCTGGGCGGACCGGTAGACGACCTCCTCCACCGCGAGGTCGTAGCGGCCGCCGGGGCCCGTGACCTCGCTCGTCGCCCCCACCTCCTGGGCGATCTGCCCGGCCAGCAGCCGCATGGCGGCGACGATCCCGTGGTCGTGCAGGACGGCGGGGCGGAGCTCGAACATCAGCCGCCGCGTCCGCTCGGTCGCCTCCTCGAGCGTCCCCCGGGCGATCCCGAGCGCCGACGCCAGCCGCTCGACGCCCGCCTTCGTGGCCACCAGGGCGGCGCGGTCGAGCGCCATCAGCGACGCGGCCATCACCTGGACGGTGTCGTCGTGCAGCTCGGTGGCGATGCGGCTGCGCTCGACCTCCTCGGCCTGGAGCATGGTGGCGAGGATCTCGCGGCGGCGCTGATCGCTGACGGCAAGCGCCCGCTCGGCCGAGACGCGGTCGGACACGTCCAGGAACAGACACCCGACCTGCTCGACCTGGTCGACCGCGTTGCGCACGGGGAACATCGTCAGGAGGTAGGCGCGGCCGTCGACGCCGGTCGACTCGAGCCCCACCACCGGGTCGCCGCCGGCGAAGACCTCCTTGACAGCTGCGACGATCTCCGGGCTCACCTGTGGGAACGCATCCAGCAGACGCTTGCCCAGGTGCTCCGGCCGGATCGTCCCGATTCGCTCCACCGCGCGGTTCACGCGCACGATCCGCAGGTCGGGGCCGAAGAGCACCATCCCCAGCGGCGCCGCGTCGAGCACCGCCGCCAGCACCTCGACGTCGCCGTGCGGCTCATCGGCCGGGACGGGGGTGATCACCGAGACGATCATCCGCTCGCCGGCGAGCTCGATGCCGTGGATGTCGAGCTCGGCCAGCCGCGGCCCCTCCGGCGTCTCGAACACCCGCCGCTGGCGGTGGCTGCGGCCGCGCTCGGGGAAGCGGTCGATCAGCCAGTCGACCCGGGCCCGGTCGCTGATCCCGAGCTGGTCGGCCGTCTTGCCGAGGATCTCGGCACGCGGGCGCCCGACGAGGGCGCAGAACCCCTCGCTCACCTCGACCATGACCGCGTCGCTCGCCCGCGCGATCGCGACGGCCTGTGCCGTCTCGGAGAGATCGCCCGGGAGTGCCGCGGACGGCGGTCGTGTCCCGCCATCACGCCCTTTCACGTCCAGGACTGTAGCGGGGGCGGCGCCCATCCTTCCGCGGCGGGCGCCGCCCTCCGGTGGGTTGATCGCTAGCGGACGACGATGCCGTCGAGGCTGAACGTCCCGCCCGTGACCGTCAGCGTGAGGACGTGCGCCGCGGTCGCGTCGGCCGGCGCCGAGAACACGATCGCGCGGTGCTCGTTGGCGCACAGCTGGGCGGCCGGCTGGGCCGTGCCGCCGTCGATCGCGACGGTGGCGTTGCCGCACGACCCGCGGGCGATGACCGCCACCGACGAGCCCTGGAACGTGAACGCCACGGTCGCCGGCGTGGCGGTGTCGCTCGACGTGTGGAGCGTGCCCAGGTAGTCCAGCGAGTCGGCGCCCGTCGTCGCCCACGTACCGGTGTAGGTCATGCCGGCGTTGGCGTCGTCGAACGGGAAGTTGATCCGCCGGACCCGGCTGGTGGCCGAGTTCCCCGCGCGGTCGGTGGCGACGACCTGGAACTCGCGCCGGTCACCCTCCGCCCGGTTCACCGTCACCGACTGGTTGCCGCTGCCGACGCCGCTGGCGATGTCGGTCCAGGTCGTGTCGCCGACGTTGCGGCCCTGCAGCGTCCAGGTGGCCAGGCCGGAGTGACCCGTGTCGATGACCCCGAACTGGACGGCCGTCGTCGTCGAGGCCGGCAGGCCCTGCTTCGGGAACGTGATGGTCGGCGCGGCGAGGTCGTGCAGCGCCTGGCCGCTGTTCGGGGCCCGGTCGACGCACCCCGCTGCGCAGCCGGCCCCGAAGTACACGGAGAACAGGCGCCAGTGGTAGCCGTTCGGCTTCCCGAGCAGCGTGCGCGGGACCGAGACCCGGATCGACCGTGCGTTCGGCCGTGTGGCCGAGCCGAAGCCGAGCAGGTGGCCCTTGCGTGTGACGACGGCGACCCGCAGGACGCCGTGATCCCGGTAGACGAGCGCGATCCGCTCTGCGTGGGCGTCGCCGGAGGTGTCGAAGTCGATCAGGAAGAACGAGCTGCGGCGCAGGGCGATCGCCCGGCTGCGCCACGGCCCGTACGTTGAGATCGTGTGGACGACCGGCCCCGTCGCCCCGTGCTCCTGGGACACGCTCGCGATGTCCAGCTTCCCGTGGACGTCGTCCGGGTCGGCGATGCCCGCCGCGCGGGCCATGCCGGGCATGGCAAGCGCGACGGCGACGATGACGCCGAACGCCGCCGCAAACCACCACCCGGCGTCTTTCAGTCTGCACTCCTCGGTCATGGTGCTCTCCCCTTCGGATTCCTCGCGGCGGTCGCCGCAAGGTGCGACCCAACCTAGGAACGGCCAGGGTGACCGGGCGTCGGGGATATCCCCCGCCCTTCGCAAACTCGCCAGGACAGAAGAACGCAACAATCTGTACAATCTGCAGCGTCATGCTTGTGGGCAGGGTGGACGAGTGCACAAGCGTCGACCGGCTGCTCGACGAGGCACGGGCAGGCCGCGGCGGCGCACTCGCGATCTGCGGCGAGCCCGGGATCGGCAAGACGTCGCTGCTCGACTACGCCGCCGCCCGGGCGGACGAGATGCGGATCGTGCACGCGCGCGGCGTGCAGAGCGAGACCGCCGTGCCGTTCGCGGCCCTCGTCGACCTGCTCACGCCGCTCGTCGACTCGATCGGAGCACTGCCGGAACGCCAGGCGGAGGCGCTCGAGAGCGCCCTCGCGATCGGCCCGCCCCGGCCCGCCGACCGCCTGGCGGTGCTCGTCGGCAGCTTCAACCTCATCTGCGCGGCGGCCGCGCCGCAGCCGCTGCTCGTCCTCGTCGACGACGCCCACTGGCTCGACGCCGCGTCGGCCGAGGCGATCGGCTTCGCCGCCCGCCGCATCGGCGCCGACCCGATCGCCCTCCTGATCGCCACCCGCACGCCCGGACTGACCGGGATCCCGTCCGTCCACCCGCGGCCGCTCACGGCAAGCCAGTCGCGCGACCTGCTCGAGCGGCGCGGGCTCACCCCGACGGGCCTCGAGGCCGCCGTGCGTGACGCCGCCGGCAATCCGCTCGCGCTGGTCGAGCTGGCCACGTTCGAGGACGGCCGCTTCGAGCCGGGCCGCTCGACGCTCGAGGAGGCCTACGCGGGGATGGTCGAGACGCTGCCCGGGCCCTGCCGGGCAGCGCTGCTCCTGCTGGCGACCTGCCAGTCGGAGGGACCGGCCGTGATCGGCCGGGCGATGGCCGCCCAGGGGCTCTCGGACGAGGCGTTCGCGCCGGCCGAGGGCGCCGGCCTGATCCGCGTCGAGCCGGGCCGCATGCGCTTCCGCCACCCGCTGATCCGCACCGCCGTCACCGCCGGCGCGAGCGGCCCCGACCGGCGCCGGGCCCACGAGGCGCTCGCGCTCGCGTGCATCGAGCCGGAGCTCGAATGGGAGCGCGTCGGCCACAGCGCGGCCGCCGCGGTGGAGCCGGACGAGGAGCTCGCGGCCGCCGTCGAGCGGCTGGCCTCGGACGTCGGCGTGCGCGGCGGCGCCGTCGCGACGATCGAGTGGTACCAGCGCGCCGGCGGCCTGAGCGCCGACCCGGCCGAGCGGCGGCGGCGGTTGCTGCTCGCGGCCGAGGCGGCCCACGTGAGCGGCCGGGGCGATGCGGCCTACGCGATCCTCGACGAGGTCGAGGGCGACGTCCGCACCCCGGCCGAGGTGGCCCGCGTCGAGTTGCTGCGTGGCCGGATCGACGCCCGCACCGGCTCGACCCTGACCGCCGGCGCCCGCCTCCTGCGCACCGCCCACCGGCTGGAGGACGCCGACCCCGTCGCGGCCGCGGCGCTCTTCATCGAGTCCGTCGACCCCTCGATCCGGGCCGGGCGGCCGCAGCAGGCGCTGTCGGCGGCGACCCGCGCGCTCGACCTGGCCCCGCCCGGCGACGCGCTCGGGCTGTCGGCCCGGATCGCCCGGGCGGCCTCGCTCGTCTTCCTCGGCGACGCCGTCTCGGCCGAGCGCGACATCGAGGCGGCGGCCGATCAGGCGGCCCGCACGCCGGAGGTCGTCTCCGACCCGCAGCTGCGCGCGTACCTGTGCATGACGCTCGCGTTCGCCGAGCGGATCGACCGGGCGGGGACGGCGCTCGACGACGTGATCGACGAATGCGAGCAGGCTGCGCCGGGGGCGCTCACCTATCCGCTCATCAGCCGGGCCTGGCTGCGCCGCATCACCGGCGCGTGGGAGGGTGCGCAGGCCGACTGCCAGCGGGCCGTGCGGCTCGCCCGCCAGCTCGGCCGCGCGAACGACGAGTGCTGGGGGCTCAGCATCCTCACCTGGCTCGGGGCCGCCCAGGGCCGGCTGGACGAGGAGATGCTCGCCCACCAGGAGTCGCTGTCCGAGCGCCTCGACCTGCCCTACCAGCGCATGTGCGTGCGCGCCTGCCGCGGCCTGCACGCGCTCGCGTCCGGTGCCGCCGAGACGGCGGCCGACGCGCTCGGCGCGGCGCTCGCGATCAAGCGCGAGTGCGAGATCGCCGACGCGACCACCCATCCCGTCGTCGGCGCCGACCTCGTCGAGGCTCTGATGCGCTGCGGCCGGGCCGAGGAGGCTGCGGCAGAGGCGACCGCCCTGCACGAGGCCGCCACCCGCTCGGGGCGCGACTCCGCGCTGGCCCTGGCCGAGCGGGCCGAGGCGCTCGTGAGCGACGACGGCGCCGCCCGGTTCCAGCGCGCGTGGGAGCTGCACGCCGAGACCGGCGACCGGTTCGCGAAGGGACGCACGGCCCTCGCCTGGGGCGATGCGCTGCGCCGGGCCGGCGCCCGGGTCGAGTCGCGGCGCATGCTGGACGCCGCCCGCGAGGAGTTCGAGCGGCTCGGCGCGGCTCCCTGGGAGGAGCAGGCGACCTCGGCGCTCGCCCGCAGCGGCAAGGTCCTCCGCAAGGAGGCCTCCCGCCGCGACGAGCTGACCCCGGCCGAGCTGGAGGTGGCGAGCCTCGTCGCCGAGGGCAAGATGAACAAGGAGATCGCCGCGGCGCTCTGGATCAGCGAGAAGACCGTCGAGGCCCACCTTTCGCGCATCTTCCGAAAGCTCGGCATCCGCAACCGGGCCGAGCTCGCGGGCAGGCGGGCCAGCGGGATGTCCCCGACGCCGTAGCGCCGGCTGCGGCGCAGACTGGGATCACTCGGAGGAGGCCCGAGCCCCGCGGGGGCGATCGCGTCACCGATCGCAGGCAGGCGCGATCGCCCCCGGACCAAGGCGATCGGTTCCACGCCCGCGCGCGCCTGGATATCAGGCTCTTGGTGGGGGTGCGGGTCGCTGCTGGGGCTGCGCTTCGGTCGCGCCCATATTTCGGCCCGATATGAACGCTCCCTGCGTCCTTGCGCTGCTCGGTTCGCAGCCGCCCAGGACGCACGGAGGCGTGGAACCAATCACCTTCCCATGTGATGCGTGCGCGTGTACGGCACCGTGAACCCGAGCCGGGCGAAGGTTCCGTACGCCGGCGTGTCCCTGGCCGGGGACGGCGCCTCGATGTCGGCGGCGAACCCGCGGGCACCATGACGCAGGCCGTCCTCGACGATGCGGGCGAGGATCGCGGCGTCGGGCTCATAGTCGGCCGTCATCACGCCGGGCACGGGGCCGTCGATGGCGAGAAACGCGGTCGCGCCCGGGCCGGGCAGGTACATGCTGCGGGCGGCGACCGGGGTGCCGTCCTCCGTGGCCAGATAGTGGCGCCAGCCCGGCCGCCCGTGGAGCGCCCGCAGCCACGGGCCCGCGTCGACGCGGTAGACGCCGACCAGGAGGTCGATCCACTCGTCGACCGTGCCCGCGTCCACGGGCGAGACGGCAAAGCCGCGCGCCGTCTCGCCGC
Source organism: Gaiellales bacterium (assembly GCA_036273515.1). Lineage (GTDB taxonomy): Bacteria > Actinomycetota > Thermoleophilia > Gaiellales > JAICJC01 > JAICJC01. Next base: position 54,291 of record DASUHM010000088.1, on the reverse strand, counting down.
CGGCGGTCGTCGCGAGCGGCGCGCCGCCGCGAACCACCCGGTCCCACGCTCCGCGCGCCTCCAGGCCGAGCTCGGCCAGCCAGTCGAGGTAGGCATCCGGCCGGCACTGCGGCTGGGAGACGATCATGGAGCGGCCGACGCCGGCAGCCTCGAACCCCGCGACGATGGCGGCGACGTCGGCCCGCGAGGCCGGCTCGACGACGCCGAGCCCGATCGGCCGGTTGAAGAGGCCGCGGTCGAACCCGCCGCCGGGGCACTGCAGCACGAGCGCCGCCCCGAGCCACCGCGCCCGGAGGCCGATGGACGCCGCGTGCGGCGGAGGGCACGCCGCGACGAGATCGGCCCAGGCGCGCGCCTCGATGGTCTCGATGGCAGCTGCATCGACGGCGGTGGCGACGCTCATGACAGCGGGCTCCTTTTTCAAAACCGGACACGTTGTCCAGACAACGCGTCCGACCCTACCAGACATCCGACACGCTGTCTAGACTATGTGTCCATGGGAACCCGCCACAGCGTCCGTGCGCGTGACCCCCGCGCGTCGGCACGCACTCGCGAGCGCGTGGTCGCGGCCGTGCGCGACCTCCTGCGCGACGGGTCGTTCCACGAGGCAACCGTCGAGCAGGTCGCGACGCGCGCGGGCGTGTCGCGGGCGACGCTCTACCAGCACTTCGGCTCCCGCGTCGGCCTCGTCGACGCGATCTGCGAGACGTTCGACGCCAACCCGGCGCTGGTCGCGATCCGCGAGACGGTGCGCGATCCCGACCTCTCCACCGTCCTCGACAGGGCGATCGCCCACACGGTCGGCTTCTGGGCCTCCGAGGAGGCCGTGCTCGAACCGCTGTACGGCGCGGCTGCGGTCGATCCGGCCGCCGGCGATCTGGTCGCGCGTCAGCGCGCCGACCGGCGGGGCGAATTCGCCCACCTCCTCGGGCGGCTCGAGGAGGCGCGGCGGCTCCGGCCCGGCCTCGCGACCGCCGAGGCGCTCGGCATCCTGCTCGTGCTCACGAGCTTCGAGACGTTCCGCGAGCTGCGCCGCCTGGCGGGGCTCGACGAGCCCGCAGTGACGGCGACGCTGCAGGCGTCGGCCCGCGCGCTGCTTGCGGCCTGAGCGCCCGGATCAGGGGACGCGGGCGTCGTGAACCTGGTGGGCGACGGCGCGGTCGGATTCGCCGAGCTCGGACTCGCGCACCGGCGTGACCAGCGTCCAGTGGCGGCCGACCGGGCAGCGCTGGAACCGCCACCACCCCAGCCGCACCGACTTGAGCGACACGCCGGGAATCCAGATGGTCGTGAAGAGGTGGCCGGCGCGGCAGCGGACGACGACCGTGCCGGCCATCCGCCCGGTCTTGCGCCGCAGCCCGATGGCCTCGACGACCAGGAAGGCCGCGCCGATCGCGAACGCCCGCCCGCGGCGGCGCCTCTGCTTCGCCATACCCGAACCCTAGCCCCGGATGCGCAGGTTGCCCACGCCCACCCGCGGGTCTACGCTGGGCGTGCGGGCCACGGACGGCTCGTGAAGGACGGGCGGCGTGTGACCGAGGACTTCTACGTCCAGGTGCGATATTCGGGAGGCCGGCGGTGGGTCGCGGTCGCCGTGTCGGAGGATCGCCGGCTGGCAGCCTCCCTGGCGGCCGCCGCCTACCAGAACCTGGCCGACGACCGCGGCCGCACCCCGACCGGGGTGCGCATCATGGGCGCCCGCGAGCTCGAGATCGAGGGCGGCCCGGACGCCGTCGCGGAGGCGGCGCGCGACATCGCCGACGCCGCCACCGGCCCCTGACGGCCGGGGCGGCTGGGAGGCCGCCGGCGCCCGCGTGTGGGTGGACGAACGACGGCCTCCCATCCTTCCCCAGAGGCGCGTCGGCGAGGCAGCAGCCAGCTTCAGGAGAGGAAGAGCCCGACGACGCCCAACCGGGACGCTAACCCCGCCGTCGCGGCCGCACAACTACCGCGTTGGTCGACGGGTATGCCGGCCGGGAATCACCCCGGAACGCGGAAGGCCGCCGGGGGGTGGTCGGCCTCCGGCGGCCTTCGATCTCCGATTCCGCCCGGCCGCTGAGGGTCGGCCTTCAGACGGTACGACAAACGTAGAGCAGCCGGCCGGCCGCGGGCAATGGGGGAAAACGCCCATCCGGGGCACCATCCGGGGCATGCCGGGTCGCCGTTTTCGAGGAGGGCGGCTCACGGCGGGCGGGATGGGCTCGGACTGCGCCGACGCCGATCCATGGAGAGATGCCCGTGCCCCGCCGCCTGATCGAGTTCGAGTTCTCCCCTGCCGCCCTGGTGCGCCGGATCGTCCGCGGCGCGGTCGAGCACGACATGGTGCGGATGCACGGCGGCATCGTGGCCGCCTTCGAGATCTACGGCGCCGAGACGGCCGAGCAGGACGTGTTCGACGCCGCCCGCCGGCTCGCGGCCGCCTTCAGCCCCGACTGCCACGCGATGGTGGCCGAGGCGATCGGCAGCCACGCCAAGCGCGCCTGACCGCCCTCGCCTATGGCGTCGTCGAGGACGAGCCCGTGCCCGCCCGCGAGATCGCATCCGTGATCGCGGCGAAGATCTCCTGGATCCGCTTCGACCCCGACCCCTCCAGCGAGCGTGCAGCGGCGATGCCGGCGGTCGCGACCGCGGAGTCACGGGTCGCCTCGGCCGCGGCGAGCCGGGCGCGGGCCTCGGCCAGGCGCGTGCGGCTCTCGAGCCTGGCAACCTGCAGGCTCACCTGGCCGCTCGCGAATGACTCCTCGGCGTGGCGCTTCGTGATCTGGTCGGCGACGTGCCAGACCGTGATCAGGACGAGGACGAGAACGAGCAGGAAGAAGAGCGCGCGCCAGACGGCATGCCGGGAGGGGCCGTCGGCACGGGCGGGCTGCGCCGGCGCCGGTCGCGGAGCGGGTGGTGTGGGACTGGCTGTGCTCATCCGTTCCTCCTCGTGGTCCCCGTGCGTTTCGCGCTCGGGGACCTTGTTCCTACACGATGCGGCACGGATCAGAGAGTCAATCTCAACTCGAGATTGAGGGATCAGCCGGGGACGCGTTCGTCGACAGGGGCATGCTCGTCGACGAGCTCGAGCAGGCGGCGCATGCCGATCGGGTTCGTCTCGTACGACCGGGCGCCCAGCCGCTTCAGCTTCTCCATCTCCCGGCGAGTCGCGTCGGCGGTCAGGATCACGACCGGGATCGGCCGGTCGCCGGTGGCGGCGGAGCGCGGCGAGGACGTCGACGCCGGTGATGTCCGGCAGGTGCAGGTCGAGGAACAAAGGCGTATTCCCGCGTCGAGGACGGCCGGCCGGGCGATCTCGAGCTCGACCCAGCAGGTCGTCCTCGACCAGGCGGCGGGAACGCGCCAGCCCGAGCCCCGTGCCGTCGATTCCCGACGCGGCCGTGTCGAGCCGGTCGAACGGCGTGAAGAGGCGCGGCAGCTGGTCGGGATCGATCCCCGCTCCGGTGTCCGCAGCCGACAGGCGGATGCGGCCGTCGGCCTCCTCCGCCTCGACGGTGACCGTGCCGCGATGGCGGTTGCACTTGATCGCGTTCGAGATCAGGCTGATCACGACCGGTGTCAGCCGCCGCCGGTCGGCGAGGACGTAGACCGCCCCCGTCGCCTCCATGAACACCGGCTCGAACAGGGTGATGCGTGTCCTGCGGCGACGGGCCGCATGAGCTGGAACGCCTCCTCGACCAGCGGGCGCAGCGAGACGGCCTCGGTCGAGATGCCGACGGTGCCGGCCTCGATCCGGGAGAGATCCATGATCTCGTCGACGAGCGTCAGCAGGTGCTTGCCGGCGACGTGGATCATCCGCCCCCACTCGTCCGGCTTCTCGCCCAGGTCGCGCGTCGCCAGAAGCTCGCTGAAGCCGAGGATCGCGGCGAGCGGCGTGCGCAGCTCGTGGCTCATCCGCGACAGGAACTCGTTCGGCGTCGCTCACGGCGACGATCCGTAGCTCGGGGTCCAGCACCAGGAACAACCCCGGCGCAGCCTCGAACAACGCCCGAAAGTCAACATCCGCGCTGCCCATTTGACTCGAGCACCCTGATCGGGGCCGTTGCTCGCGCACGAGCGGCGAAGGTGCCGCGATCAGTACGCCTGGGCCCAGACGGCGATCGCCTCGGACGGCCGGCCACAGACGATGCAGCGGTCGCACGCCGCGGGGCTCTCCCCGTGCGGGAGGCACCGGATCGTGGCCGCGCTGTCGGCCTTGACGCGGGCCTCGCACTCCTCGCCGCCGCACCAGCCGGCGCGGGCGAAGCCGCCCGCCTCGCGCAGGTAGGCGGTCATCTCGGCGTAGGCGCCGGGCGCGGCCGTCCGCCGCTCCTGCTCGGCGCGGGCCGCGGCGAGCATCGCCGCCTGGATGTCGCTGAGCAGCGCCGGCAGCTCGGCGGCGAGCGCCCCGAGCGCGACCGCGGCCTTCGCCCCCGTGTCGCGGCGGGCGACGGCGACGGTGCCGGCGGCGAGGTCGCGGCCGCCGATCTCGACCCGGCAGGGCACGCCCCGAAGCTCCCACTCGTGGAACTTGAAGCCGGGGCGATGCTCGTCGCGGTCGTCGAGGCGGACGCGCAGACCGGCGGCGCGCAGGTCGTCCGCGAGCGCGCCGGCAGCGGCGAGCACCTGCGAGCGGTCATGGTCGCGGACGATCGGCACGATCACCACCTGATGCGGCGCGACGGCGGGTGGCAGGCGCAGGCCGGCGTCGTCGCCGTGGGCCATGACGACGCCGCCGACGAGGCGCGTGCCCGCCCCCCACGAGGTGGCGTAGGGGTGCTGCTCGGTCCCGTCCCGACCGGTGAACGTGACGCCGAACGCGCGGGCGAAGCCCTGCCCGAGGTAGTGGGACGTGGCCGCCTGGAGCGCCTTCCCATCGCGCATCAGCGCCTCGAGGGTGTACGTCTCTTCCGCGCCAGGGAAACGCTCGCTCGGGCTCTTACGCCCGGGCAGCACCGGCATCGCGAGGACGTTCTCGACGACGTCCGCGTAGACGTCGTGCAGCACCGTCAGCACCTCGGCGACCGCCTCGTGCTCGGTCTCGTGGGCGGTGTGGCCCTCCTGCCACAGGAACTCGCTCGTGCGCAGCAGGATCCGTGGCCGCAGCTCCCAGCGGACGACGTTCGCCCACTGGTTGTAGAGCAGCGGCAGGTCGCGGTAGGACTCCATCCAGCGGCCGTACGCGGCCCAGATCATCGCCTCGGACGTGGGCCGGATCGCGAGCGGCTCGTCGAGCTCCTTCCCCCCGGCCCGGGTGACGAGCGCGACCTCGGGCGCGAAGCCCTCGATGAGGTCGGACTCCTGGGCGAGCACGGACGCGGGCACGAGCACGGGGAAGTAGACGTTCTCGTGCCCGGTCGCCTTGATGCGGTCGTCGAGGGCGCGCTGGATCGCCTCCCAGATGGCGTAGCCGTACGGCTTGATGACCATCGCCCCGCGCACTGCCGAGTTCTCGGCCAGGCCGGCGCGACGCACGACCTGGCCGTACCAGGCGGGAAAGTCCTGCGATTGCGAAGAAAGACGGACGGCACTCATGACGACCTCCTTGACGGACGTGAACCGGCGGTGGGAGCTGGTCGCGGCGCTTCGGGCCGAGGGCGGCGGAAGCGCCTACGCCGGGACGGGCACGAGCGGAGGCAGCGGAGCGACGGCCGGGGTCGGCCGCAGGGTGCTCGTGCAGCGGTGCTCGATCGTCATGCGATCAGTCTAGCGAGCCGCTCCTGGCTCGCCGCCGGCCAGAGCGCGCGCTGGTCGTAGTAGACCTCGAACGCGGGCTGAGAGGCGGGGACCTCGACCCACGGCAGCCTGGAGCGGGTGAAGATGTGGACATCCGGCGTGACGCTCGCAGGCTCGTCGAGCGTCCCGCCGCGGACGAACCGGATCTCCGGCCGGGTGTACGTGCTGAAGACGGCGACCTGGCAGGCGGGGCAGCGGAAGATCGTCTGGGCGCTGCCGTCGTCGCGCGGCACGTCCACCGGCTGCGGATCGCCGGCGAGGAGCTCGACCCGGTCGGCCTCGATCAGCAGGTTGATGACGAACGCGCTTCCGGTCTGCCGCTGGCAGTTCAGGCAGTGGCAGCAGTGGACGAAGAGCGGATCCGACGCCAGCCGGTAGCGCACCGCGCCGCACGCACACCCGCCTTCGCGAACGCTCATGACGCCACGCTCGCAGCGATCGGGCGGCCGTTGGCCGCGAGCAGCTCGGCGAGCCGCCGTGCGACCGGGTCGTCCGGTTCGGCCAGTGCCACCCCGTAGCCGTCGTCGAGGAGGGCTGCGAGCTGGTCGGCGGTCGCTGTGAGCAGCGCCGTCTCGACGTCCGACGGCAGTCCCGACTGCGGGAGCGCGACGACGCCCCAGCCGGCCTCGGCGAGCTCGGCCAGGCGGTCGGGCGCGCCCGCGGCCGGGTTCAGGTACGCGTCCGGCACGACGGCGACCCGCCGGGAGCGACCGTCACCGCGCACCGGGTGCGCCCTCCCCCGCCACGACTCGCCCCAGCCGGGCCAGCTCGCGCTCCTCGTCGTAGTCGAAGAGATCCTGGCCGATGCCGACGGCCCGAACCGACGCGACGGCGTCGCCGAGCAGGCCGAGCAGCGTCTCGGTGTAGAGGCCGGCGCCCGGCGTCACCGGGTAGTCCTCGTCGCGCGGCTTGTCCGGCCGGCCGCCCCAGCTCTGGTCAGCGGCCGTCAGCTCGACGCCCATGCTGGGGCTGCCGTCGATGCCGATGATGACGACCCGGGCGCCCGCGGCGAGGTCGGCCCGCACCTGCGCCGCCACCGGCTCCGCGAGCCGCCGGCAGTGTGCTCGGTAGGCCGGCGTGTCGTACTGCTCGCGCACCGCCCAGAAGCGGTGCGTGCCGCCGAACCCGAGCTCCGGGCACGGCATCTGCCGGATGGTGGCGCCGTGCTCGCGGAGCAGCGCCAGAACGGGCATCGAGACACCTGCGCAGCGCGCGCCCTCGTCGACCTTGGCGTTGGCGTTCAGCAGGCAGTGGGCCAGGTAGCAGACGACCATCGCGGGATCATCGCACAGCAACAAAAGGGCCTGCATATGCGGGCCTTTCCTGCAAGCTTCGGGTGAAGAGACGTCCGACGCTGGAGCCGCGTGCGCCGGATATGGCTCAGGAGAGCAAACTCGGATCGCCTCAGGTGATCGCTCGGGCAAAGCGCAAAGACGCCCCTTGGCGAGGCTCCTCGATCGCAGCGGAGAGATCACCTCGGCACCTCTGAACTCATGGATCTGGCGCCAGACCCTGTCAAGCTCGTAAGGTTTCCTGGACAGAATCTACCTGTTGCCTTCGGGCCGCCAGACTCGCGCTACGAAGTCGGCCGCGTGTTCTTCGCGGGGACAGACTTTCCGAACTCTACGGGAGGGCGTCATGCATTGGAAACGGCGACGAACGGCTGTGGTCGTGGCCGCGATTGGGGTCGGCGGGGTCTTGGCTGCGGCGGTCGCGTTGGTCGGGTCATCTGGGAGCGCATCGGCGACCCCTCAAGCTCCGGCGCGCCGCATTCCCGTCGCGGCCCAGCCATCCAATCAGCCCTTGCCGCAGAGTGTTTACGCGGATGTGGGCGACATTCCGAACCCTATTCCGGACGGCACCCTGATAGACGCGACCGCGAAGGTTTCTCACGGTAGCCAGTTCATTTTCGCGGACTACGGGTCGAACGGGTCGCTATGCGATGTCACCTACTACGCCGACCCGGGAACCACGGAGCCCAACGACGTTTCGGGCTTCCAGGGATGCTTGCCGCAGGGCATGGAGCGCCCCATCGCCGATCTCCACGTCGACGGTGGGTCTGCGAACGACGGCGCGTTCGTGTTGTATGGATCTGTCCCGTCGGAAGCTGATACGGTCGAAGTCATCGACCTAAAAGGTAACAAGTACGACTTCGCACTTCAGGACGCGACGTCTCTGGATACGAATCCCGACCGCCAGCCAGTGATTTTCGATCTCTCGAGTTACGGGATCACGAGCGCCGACCAAATAATCGTGCTGAGCAACGGCAAAGTACTCGCAACCATCCAGGCGGGAGCATAGCTATGCATTCCGTTACACACATCACTGGTACACCAATCAACCGGATGGCTTTATCGAATATGGAATCTACGTTAGGACTCCCGATCAGGTGTGCCACGAACGCTCCCACAATCCGAGCGCCACTGGTGGAAATGCTCTAGCAACCACACGGGCACATCGGATCCATGGAGCGCGACGGCGTACAATTATCCTCGACTGGTGTTCATCGGCAATCAGTACACGAGCGCGGCGTACGGTTTCGTCGAGACCAGCACTGCAAACCCGAATACGAATACGCAAGGTGCTGCCTGCGACGCGTGTTGAGTAGGGTGTGAAGGCGCGCGCTTCGCCGAGAATTGCGCCCCTCAGAGCGGCTTACGTCTATCGCGGAAGGTGCACTCAGGAGACATACAGCCTCCGCGGCGATCGGTCGACGGCCGGCTATGGGTCTTCGACGGATACTCACACCAGCGCGGGGAAGCGAGAGCCGTCGTCCAAGCGCGATTCGTCGCACGATCAGGCTCGCTCCCCGCGGCGAGGGGGCAGCGGTACAGCTAGTCCGCCCTTGGGCTCCAACGAACCTTGAGAGGCACCGAGCTCGCCCGCCTGTGGTTGCGCAGGAGCTTTACGACGCAGAAGCCCCCGCATTTGCGGGGGCTTCGGAGGTAGCGGGGGCAGGATTCGAACCTGCGACCTTCGGGTTATGAGCCCGACGAGCTACCGGACTGCTCCACCCCGCGTCGAGGGCCGAGATTCTAGCAGATGGCCTAAGATCAGGCGATGCTGCGGGCGGTGATCATCATCTGGGCCGTGGCGGTCGGCGGGTGCTTCATCTACGCCGCCGTCTGCGGTCTGCGCACCTTCCGGCGGGTGCGGGCGGCGCAGGCCACGCTGGACGGCCGCCTGGCCGCGCTCCAGGCCGAGGGCGTCGGACAGCTCGAGGAGCGCACCGCGGAGCTGAACGAGAAGGTGATCGCCATGCAGGCGGCGCTCGAGCGCCTCGAGCACTCCATGGCCGGGCTCCAGGTGCTGACCGGGTCGGTCAGCACGGTGACATCGGCGCTGCTGATGCTGCGGCGCATCGTCCGCCGATGACGCGCCGGGTCGGCGCCGTCGACATCGGCACGAACTCGACCCGTCTGCTCGTCGCCGACGTCTCCGAAGAAGGCGGGATCGCCGAGGTCGAGCGCCTGCTCGAGATCACCCGCCTCGGCGACCGGGTCGACGCCGACGGCCGCCTCTCCGATGCCGCCATCGCGCGCGTCGACGCCGTCCTCAAGCGCTACGCCGCCCGCGCCGAGGAGCTCGAGGCCGAGGCCGTGCTCGCCGTCGCCACGAGCGCCGTGCGCGACGCCGAGAACGGCCGCGAGTTCCTGGACGGCACCGTCGCCCCGCACGGCCTCGAGCCTCGCCTCTTGACCGGCGCGGAGGAGGCCGAGATGACCTACCGCGGGGTCTGCTCGCGCGAGGCGGTCGCCGAATCGGTGCTGATCTGCGACATCGGCGGCGGCTCGACCGAGCTGATCCTGGGCGGCCGCGACGGCGTCACCGACCGCGCCAGCCTCGACATCGGCTGCGTGCGCATGTCCGAGCGCCATCTCCACTCCGACCCGCCCCTCCCGGCCGAGCTCGACGCGCTGCGGGCGGAGGTTGCGGCCGCCCTGCCCGGCCGGCTGACGGATGCCGCCCGCGGCCTCGTCGGCGTCGCCGGCACCGTGACGACCCTCGCGACCATCGACATGGGCCTCGAGGTCGAGCTGCCCGAGGTGATCGACGGGCACCGGCTGGCGGCCGAGACCGTCGAGCGGCTGCTGGCAGAGCTGGCCGGCCTCCCGCTCGAGCGGCGCCGGGTCGTCCGCGGGCTGATGCCCCAGCGGGCGCCGACGATCGTCGCCGGCGCGGTGATCCTGTCGGCGGTCGTCAGGGCGACGGGTGCCGATGCCGTGGTCGTCTCCGAGCGCGACATCCTGCACGGCGCCGCCCTGGCGGCCGCCCAGCGCTAGCCGTCGCTAGGCCGTGTCCTCCACGGTGCGGCCGTGCTCCTCCACGGTCGGATCGGGCTTCTCGCCGCGCGCGAGCAGCACGTCTCGTATGAGCCCGTCGTACAGGAACGCGCCGATGCCCGCCCCGAGCAGTGGCCCGACGATCGGGATCCAGAAGTAGGTCGACACATTGCCGTAGTCGCCCGGCATCGCGATCCGGCCGTAGCCCTGCGTCCAGGCAAGCAGGCGCGGGCCGAGGTCGCGGGCGGGGTTGATCGCATAGCCCGAATTGGCGCCGTACGAGATGCCAATTGCGACGACGACGAAGCCGATCAGGAGCGGCGCCAGGTTTGCCTTCACCGGTGTGTTGAACTCGTCCACGACGGCCAGCACGAAGAAGATGAGGAAGGCGGTGCCGATGAGCTCGTCGACGAACGGGCCGACCCAGCTGTGGAAGTAGCCCGCCGGGAAGGTCGCGAAGATGGAGTAGGTGGGTATCGAGCTCAGCTGCCCCCGGACGACGTGGTGCTGGTGCTCGTAGGAGCTGATCGCGTACCGGTAGTTCAGGTAGACGAGGGCGGCGCCGACGAACGCGCCGGCGATCTGCGCGGCCCAGTACGTCGGCACCTTCGCCCACGGAAACCCCCGCCGCAGCGCGAACGCGAGCGTGACGGCGGGGTTGATGTGCGCCCCGCTGATCCCGCCCGCGACGTACACCGCGAACACGACGGCGAACCCCCACCCCCAGGCGATCAGCAGCCAGTCGCCGCTGGCTTCGAAGATCAGGTTGCCACGTCCGGACTGGTTCAGCGCGGCGACCGCCATCGCCACCACCCCGTCTCCGAACGCGATCAGGACGAACGTCCCGAGAAACTCGGCCAGCAGCTCGCCCCACGTGCCCTGCTGCCATTTCCAGCGGCGCGTCAGCATTTGCCCTCCCAACGTCATCGGAATTGATCGCAGTTCGATATACCCGGATCGGCGTTTCAGGGCTGCACAGGCCGGGAAGGGTCCTGGCCATGAGCACAACTGCCATCATCATCATCGTGATCGCGATCATCGTGATCCTCGTGATCGCCGCCGCCGTCGCTCGCAAGGCCCAGGCCCGCCGGATCGAGCAGCAGCGGATCCAGGCCGACGAGCACCGCCGCGAGGCGGAGGGCCAGGCGCTCACCGCCGAGCGGGAGCGCGCGGCCGCCGAGGAGCAGGCAGCCCACGCGAAACAGCAGCATCTGGCGGCGCAGGAGCGCCGTGCCGATGCCGAGCAGCAGCGTGAGCAGGCCGAGTCGCTCAAGCGTCGCGCCGACGAGCTCGACCCGGACGTCGATGCCGACGCCGCCGCCGAGCGCGACGTGACCGAGCGCGAGCAGGACCCCACCCGGCGCTAGCCGGGAGTGGACACCGCGGCCGGAGCCTGGCGCACCACGCCGGGCTCCGGTCGCGTGCTAGTACGCGCGTTCGTATTCGCGGGCCGAGCGGATTGTCTGCCTCATCACAATCCCGCCCCCGCCTCCACCGGGTAGCTCTCGGTAAAGAGCTGTCCAACTTGGAGAGGAACGAAACGAAATGCGCATCCATATCGGAGCCCGGGCAATCGCAGCAGCCATGGCGGCCACGGTCGTCCTCGCGGCGGCGTGCGGCGGGTCGTCGTCCGGCGGAGGCGGGAACGCGAACGCACAAGCGAGCAGCCACGGCAGCGGCCCCATCCAGACGGCGCAGAACTCGTCGCTCGGCACCTCGGTGCTTGTCAACCAGGCGGGCATGACGCTGTACTCGCTGTCGGCCGAGAAGAACGGCCGGTTCATCTGCACGAACTCGGCGTGCCTGAAGCTCTGGCATCCCGTGGTCGCGCCCAGCAGCGGCCTCCAGGGCGACTCGGTGAGCTCGCTCGGGACGGTCCGGCGGCCGGGCGGCAGCGTCATGCAGGTCACGTACCGCGGCCTGCCGCTGTACACGTTCACCGGCGACCACAAGCCGGGCAGCGCCGCCGGCAACGGCTTCAAGGACGTGGGGACGTGGCTCGCCGCCACGACCTCGAAGACCTCGGCCACGGCGCCGGCGTCCACGTCGAGCGGCGGCGGTGGCTACGGCTACTGATCCTCGCGGCTGACGCGTAAGAACTCCGCCGTGCCCGGCACACCCCTCCGTGCCGGGCACGGCGGTTTCGTCTGGAGCGCCCGAGGCGTCACCGTCGTCAGCCCGTCACGCTGGCGGTGACGCAGGCGTGCGAGCATGCATCGATGCATGTCGCCGATCTCCGCCGCGTCGTCGGCCGGCTCGAGGGTGTCGCCGAGCGCCGGCGCAACGGGCTGCTCGACTGGCGCTACCACGGCCGCCTCGTCGCCCGGCAGCTCGACTCGGGCCACGTCGTCATCCGCGCGTCGTTCGAGACGCGGGACTTCCTCGTCCACTCGTTCCCCGACACGTTCGCGGTGCCTGCCCGGTTCGAGAAGCACATGATGGTCGTCGCCGACGTCGCCGGAAACGCCGATGCCGTCGAGGATGCCGTCATCGGCGCATGGGAGATGCAGTCGGGGAAGACGCTTCGCATCGAGGAGCCGCCGCCTGGTTGACCGGTTATTCGCGGCGTATGATTGCCAGGGATGAGGCAGGTCGCTCATGGGCTCCCTGGGATTCCTTGCGGCGATCGGCATCGGCGTCCAGCGGCGCCGTGCAGGCTCTAGTCCCATTCGCCCCTAAGCATCGGCCAATACGGGGCAGGTACCACATGAGGCGAGGCCGCGGCACGGCGAGCCTCCTCCCCCCGATGCCTGCGCCGACGACCGCCACCGCCGAGAGCCGATCGACCGCCGCCCGCTGGGCCGCGGCGCGGTTCGCGGTCGTGAAGGTGCCCGAGATCACCGCGGTCTTCTGGATCGTGAAGGTGCTGACGACGGGCATGGGCGAGGCCACGTCGGACTTCCTCGTCCACCGCATGCCGCCGCCGGTAGCCGTCCTGATCGGTCTCGCCGGGCTCGTCGCAGCGCTTTGGTGGCAGCTGAGGACGACCCGCTACGGCGCCGTGCCGTACTGGCTCGCGGTCGTGATGGTCGCGGTGTTCGGGACGATGGCGGCCGACGTGCTCCACATCGGCCTGCACGTGCCGTACGTGGCGTCGACGGTGTTCTTCGCCGTCTCGCTCGCGGTCGTCTTCCTCGTCTGGCACCGGGTCGAGGGCACCGTCTCGATCCACAGCATCTCGACGCGCCGGCGCGAGCTCTTCTACTGGACGGCCGTGATGACGACCTTCGCGCTCGGAACCGCCGCGGGCGACATGTCCGCGCGGACGCTCAACCTGGGGTACTTCGCGTCGGGCATCGCGTTCGCCGCGCTGATCGCGGTGCCGCTCGTCGCGTGGCGCTGCTTCGGACTGAACCCGATCGTCGCGTTCTGGTTCGCCTACATCGTCACCCGCCCGCTGGGCGCATCGTTCGCCGACTGGATGGGCGTCCCGCACGCGCTGGGCGGGCTCGACTGGGGCCGCGGCGACGTCAGCATCGGGCTGACGGTGCCGATCGTGATCCTCGTGGCCGTCCTGGCGGTCACCCGCCTGGACGTCCAGGCGGAAGACGCGGCATCCGCGTAGGGCCTACCCGCACGCGTTCCCGTCGCCGTTGCCGTCGAGGCGGTACGGGTCGCTCCCGGTGACGGTATAGCTGACGCCCGGCGCGGTGAAGTACGGCCCGTTCCCGCCGCCGCCGTAGCAGTCGTAGTCCTGGCCGCCCCTGTACGGCAGGCACGGCGAATAGCCCGGCGTGCAGTTGCCGCCACTGCCGGCTCCTGATGGGGCGACGCCGAGGCCGCCCGACCCGCCTGGGCCGGACGCCGTCGCGCCGGGCGGCGAGCCGCCGACGTAGCGCTTGTAGGCCGCGACCCAGTTTCGCGCCTCGATCCACTGCGCGTGGCGCAGCCCGATCCTCCCGGAGCAGACGAGGTCGTGCAGCCTGTCTTCGAGAACGTCCTTCGTCCGCGCGCCCCAGCGGCCCGCGTAGGGCTCGGGCCAGAGGTTCGAGATGGCGTTCGACCCGCCGAGCTCGAGCGACACGAGATGGTCGACCTCGTGCTGGTAGGGGACGTGCGGGACGCCGTAGCGCTCGTACACCGCGTCCTTCTCCAACTCCGGCACGTCCCTGACGGACGAGGCGTAGCCGCTCACGCAGATCCGCGCCCTGCTGACCGCGAGCGCCACGCCGGGCGTGAGGGCTGGGTTCGGCATGTCGACGGCCGGCACCCCCGCCGGACGATGAACGACGGCTCGGCGCCGGTTGCGGTGGTGATGGCGCTTCGGTTTGTGCACGCCGGTCGATACGCGGTGGGCCTTCTTCCTGGCCGCCTTCGACGGCGCTGTCGCACTCGGCCTCGAGACTGCAGCCTGGGTCGACGCAGACGTCCCGCTCGCGCACGCAGACGCCATCGCGGCGAGCGCGAGGAGTCCGGCCGGCACGTATGCGCTCGCCCTCACGTGGCCCGATCCTACGGGAACTGGCCCGCCGGGCTCGTCCGGCTGATCCCCCGACCCCGAGGGATGGGCCGGAATTATCTGGAACACCGGACCGGTCTGGCTGGGCATGCGGACGGTGTGGCCTACGAGGCGCTCCAAATCTTCTTCGCGGCCTTCACGGTCGTCGCGTAGCTCGGCTTCGTGATCACGAATGGGCTGTGGGTGCTCGTCTCTGCCGGTGGGCTGCTCCGTGCGAGGGCTTGGTTTCGACCGACACGGGGCGCGCGGCCCCGTGGTCACACAATGGTCACACGCGCCAGAAAACGGGTGGGGGCGGCTGCGTTCTCGTCCCGGGCGGTTGGGCGCGAACGGCGTGGTTGAAGCGGAGTGTCGCGGCTGTCGTGTCTGGCGAGGTGACCCTGGTGGGACTCGAACCCACACGGCCCGGAGGCCTCCGGGGTTTAAGCCCGGTGCGTCTGCCAGTTCCGCCACAGGGTCACCTGCGACGGTACACCCGATCCCTGGCGGTCTCCACCGCTGGGGGCACCGGCGAGCGCTCCGAGGCGACCGGCATAGGGTGCGCGGATGCGCCTCGCGCTCGTCCTGCTCGCCGCCTTCCTCGTCCTCACGGGCCTGGTCGCTGCACACGCCCTGCGGCCTGTCGACCGCTACGCGATCCACCACCTCATGCCGTACGCCTCCGACTCGGTGGCCGGGACGATCGCGCCGTCGGAGCCGGAGAACGCCGTCAAGCCGATCGTCCACGGGCACCGCTCGCTCGCCCAGAGCATCGCCGCGCTGGCGTTCGCGCCGGCGGACAGCATCTCGGCGCTCTTCCTGGCAGCAGTCACCACGATCGTGATCCGCCGCCGCCGCGGCCCATGGCGGGCCGGCCTCGTGTGGGTCGCGGCGTTGCTGGCCGGGCTCGCCGTGGAGGGCCTGGGAAAGATGCTCATCCCCCAGATCAAATTCACCTTCTCGTCGGTCGTGCTGGGCGTGAAGATCGAGGGCACGTACCCGAGCGGCCACACGATGCGGTCGGTGATCGTCGCGACCATGATCGTCTCGCTGTGGCCACGCGTCAAGCCGCTCGCCATCGCCTGGGTGCTCTACGTCACGGCCGTGCTCGAGCTCGGCGGACTGCACGTGCCGAGCGACATCGCGGGCGGATATCTGATCGGCGGCGCGCTCGCCGCCGCCGCGCTCGCCTACAGCCGCGACGCGAACCGAGCCGAATCGCCGATCGCCGCCCTACAATCCGCCCGCCGTGCACTTGCGAAAGCGCCCAGACCAGCCGACATACAGGCTTCGCCCCGCCCCGCCGACGGTGGCACCCGGCGACCGGGTGCGGATCGTGGGCCGGAACAGCCCGAGATTGGATGAGCACGGCGCGGTGAAGCACGTCGCCGGGCGCAGCGTGGTCGTCGAGCTCGACCGGCCGTACATGGCGACCGGCACGCCGCGGCGGCTGTACTACAGCTATCCCGGCGAGCTCGAGGTCGTCCCGAAGGTCGGGCGGATGGGCTCCGTCGACCTCTTCGCGGACGACGAGACGCCGTAGATGACCGGCTCCACGCCGCCGTGACGTCCTGGGCGGCGAGAGCCGAGTGGCGCAAGGACGCACCGAGCGGACGCGTGCTCTGCACGCGAGCGAGGGAGGACGTCGCGATGCGAAGGTTCGCAGCCGCCGCCCCACCGCGGACCGGACCCCCGCTAGCGGCCTGACGTCCAGGCGTGCGGGGGCGTGAAGCCGGTCATCTCGCTATTCGCCCGGGGTGAAGCCGGTGAACTTCACGTCGGGCTTCACGCCGGGCGGCAGGCTGCCCGCGACGACGGTGACGGCGTCGTGCTCGCCCGGCGTCGTCAGGAGGCCCTTGGGCGCGAGCTTGCCGTTCACGTACACCTTGACGCCGTTGCAGTACCCGCCCAGGCACTTGTTCGTGGCGTAGACGCCCCACACGTCGAAGAGCTCGAGCACCGTCGCGCGGAAGTTCGCGTTCGGCGACTCGACGTGGATGATGCCGGAGTGCTTGTCGACCTGGATCGCGTGCGTGTGGATCTCCGACGACATCGCCGGCGGGTTCTGGAGGCCGATGTTGCGCGGCACGACGATTTTCTTGCCACCGGCATAGACGGTGACGTGCCAGTGGTAGTGGACGACCGGGTTCACCTCGTTCGCGGGCGAGATGCCGAGCTTCGTGAGCGCCGCGTCGAGGTTGTCGTAGTTCGGCGGCCACGTGCCCGCCGCGACGAAGTCGATCTTCGAGTGTGTCAGTCGGTCCTGAACCACCGACGAGCTCTGGGCGTTCGCACTCGACGACCCGCGCGTGACCACGAAGGCGGCCGCGATGATGACCGCGGCCAGCAGCACGGCGCCGCTGACCATGAAGGCCCACCCGGGCATCCCGCCGCCGCTCTTGCCCTTGCTCGGCGCGATGCCCTCGCCCGTTCCGAGCCGCTTCGCGCGGCGCTCGTTCGTGAGCTGCTTCTTCGCTTTGCCCATTCTGTCGCATGATAGCGACGGCCCGAACGCCGGAACAGCGCCTATATTGGCCGGGCATGTGGACATGGACGCTCGTGCGGTTCGTGCACGTGACCGGCGCCGCGATCTGGCTGGGCGTCCAGGTGACGCTGCTCGTGCTCGTGCCGGCGCTGCGGCGCCAGCTGCCTCCGGAGCAGGTGCGCGAGATCGTGCGCAAAGCCGGCCGCAGCCTCGCGATCGTGGGCGGCACCGCGCTGCTCATGATCGCCGCGAGCGGGATCGCGCTCGCCCGCCACGAGAGCTCGGCCAAGGCCCATCCCGGCGTCGTCGGGCTGAAGGAGGCGATCCTCGTCGCGATGATCGTCCTGGTGGCCGGCCACGCCTACGTGCGCGGCCGAAACGCGCGCCTGGCGGCCTCGGCGCTGATGCTTCTGCTCACCCTGACCGCCATCCTCGCCGGCGCCTGGCTGACGCAGTCATGAACGACCCCGAGCCTCGCTACTGCCCCTTCTGTGGCGAGCCCCTGGGCTCGTTCTTCGGCAACCGTATGGCCGACGGCAGCCGCTGGTGCGAGCGCTGCCAGGAATCTTTTCGCGTCTCCATCGTTAACGTAGATGAAGGGTCCGAAGAGGGCTCTGGGAACTCCGAAGGAGCCACATGACAAACGACATCCGCGAGGTCATCGTCATTGGCGGCGGGCCCGCCGGCTACACGGCGGCGCTCTACGCCGCACGCGCGAACCTGAATCCGCTCGTCTTCGAAGGCTTCGCCTACGGCGGCCAGCTGATGATCACCTCCGACGTCGAGAACTATCCCGGCTTCCGCGACGGCATCCTCGGCCCGGAGCTCATGCAGACGATGCGCGCCCAGGCGGAGCGCTTCGGCGCGGAGCTCGTGGCCGACGACGTCACGAGGGTCGACTTCTCCGAGCAGCCGCTGCGCGTGTACGTCGGCGACGAGGAGCACCGGGCCCGCTCGGTGATCGTCGCGACGGGCGCGACCGCGCGTCAGCTCGGCCTCGAGAGCGAGGTCTCGCTGCAGGGCCGCGGCGTGAGCTACTGCGCCGTCTGCGACGCCGCCTTCTTCCGGGCGAAGAACGTCGTGGTCGTCGGCGGCGGCGACTCGGCCATGGAGGAGGCGACCTTCCTGGCCAAGTTCGCGACAAGGGTGACCCTGGTGCACCGCCGCGACGAGTTCCGGGCCTCCCCGATCATGACCGACCGGGCGCGGGCCAAGGACAACATCGACTTCGTCACGAACACGGTCGTGAGCGAGGTGCTCGGCACCGACCACGGCCAGGTGAAGGGCGTCAAGCTGACCGACACCGTCACAGGCGGGGAGCGCGAGATGGAGGCCGACGGCCTCTTCGTCGCGATCGGCCACGACCCGACGACGGCGCTCTTCTCCGGCATCCTCGACATGGACGAGGCCGGCTACCTGGTCACCCACGAGGGCTCGACCGAGACGAACATCCCCGGCGTCTTCGCGGCCGGCGACGTGGTCGACCACGTCTACCGACAGGCGGTGACCGCAGCCGGCATGGGCTGCATGGCGGCGCTCGACGCCGAGCGCTGGCTGGGCCACAGCGAGGCCCCGCCCGAGACGGCCGCTACTCGAGCGTGAACCAGGCCAGGCGCCTGCCGCCGTCCCCCCGGCGCAGGATCGCCTGGCCCAGATAGACGCCGGCCTGCACCGCGACCAGCTCGTCGACGATGCGGCGCAGCGGCGGCGGGTTCTCCGGCAGGTCGTAGTCGATCCGCAGCACCTCAACGCCGGGATCGAGCCGGCCGGTCGTCACCGACGTCCGGAAGCGCAGCGCGCGGTAGCTCGAGTCGTCCTCCGGCCACCAGGCCCGGTAGGCCGCCGGTGTGAGCCGCTCGCCAGCCCGGTAGGCGGTCATGTCGAAGACGTTCTCGCCGCTCGCGGCCTCGGCGTCGAAGCGCTTGCCGAGCCACGGCAGCCACAGCCGGAAGAGGCTCTGAAAGGCGCGGTCGGCGCCCGGGCCGAGCGTCATGTGGAGCAGAGCGCCCTCGTAGCGGCCGTCGAGCGGCGGCTCCGGCGGCACGCCGCGGGCGAACAGCCCCTCGAGCTCCGCCGGCGTCCGTCCGGCCAGGGTGCGGGGGCGGTTGGCATGGGATTGCATGCCACATGGTTGCACGCCGACGGTTCCATACACTTCACCCGTATGCGATTTTTCATCTGCCCTAATTGCACGACCCGCGCGCTCGACGACGACGGCAAGGCCGGTCTCACCCACCAGCCCGTCGGTTGCGAGAAGTGCGGGTTCGGATATCTGTTCGAGCTCCTCGAGGACTTCTTCCCCCCTGCCGGGGCCGGCATGGTCACGTGCGACCAGGAGGGCCGTGTGCTCTCGTGCGGGCGGGGCGTGTTCGAGCTGACCGGCTACTCCGAGCGGGAGGTGATGGGCAAGCCCCTCGGCGACGCGTTCGGGTTCTCGGGCTTCGAGAACGGGTCGGACCCGATCCCGGTCGTCCTCGAATGGGGCGTCCGCAAGCTCGACCAGCACGTGACGCTGCGCCACCACTCCGGCCGTGAGAAACGGATCCGCATCGACCTGTTCCCGGCCTACGACGAGGACGGCGGCCTGATGGCCTCGCTCGCGCCGGAGATGAACGGGCACCCGGAGCACGCGCCGTCATCCTGATCGCATCTCGCTGAGCTCCCGCTCGACGAGCGACTGCAGCCGCTCGAGCGCCTGCAGCTGACGCAGCCTGCGCTCGAGCAGCCGCCTCTCGCCGGCGGCATCGACCGCCACGAGCACCCCGAGCGCCTCGAGCACGGCCGCGTCGCGCGCGCCGAGCTCGGCGCGCACACGACCCTCGAGCTCCTCCCAGACCAGGCGCAGCCGGGCGCCGTCGACGTCGTCGCGGAGGCGCTCGGCGTGCCGGGCGAGGCGGTCTGCGTAGAGCTCGAGCTCGATTCGGGGCATGCGGGCATGATCCGCCGCCGGCCCGTCACGGGTCTACGCCCGGCGTGTCACGAAACCGTGCCGGATGTGCCACGTCGCCGCTTCGGGGTCTGACCCCGCTTGAGGCCGACGCGGAAGGCGGACGGGCACAGGTCGGTCACGGCGCACTCCTCGCAGCGGGGGGCGCGGGCGTGGCAGATGCGGCGGCCGTGGAAGATCAGGACGTCGGAGACCTGCAGCCAGCGCGTGCGCGGGTAGAGCTGCATCAGCACCCGCTCGATCTTGTCCGGGTCGCTGTGGCGGGTCAGCCCGAGCCGCTTCGACACCCGCCGCACGTGCGTGTCGACGGCGATCCCCTCGGTCGCGCCGAACGCGTTCGAGGCCACCACCGCGGCGGTCTTTCGGCCCACGCCGGGGAGCTTCACGAGCTCGGCCGTCGTGCGCGGCACCTCGCCGCCGTGGCGCTCGAGGATCGCCGCGCAGCAGCCGCGGATGGCGGCGGACTTCTGGCGGAAGAACCCGGTCGGCTTGATGAGCATCTCCAGGTCGCCGACCGGCACCGCCAGGTAGTCCTCCGGCGTGCGGAAGCGGCGGAAGAGCGTGTCGGTCACCTTGTTCACGCCGACGTCCGTCGACTGGGCCGAGAGGATCGTCGCCACGAGCAGCTCGAGCGGCGTCGACCAGTGCAGCGCGATCGACGCGTCCGGATGCTCCGCCGCCAGCCGGTCGAGGATCTCGGCCGCCCTGCGGCGGCGCTCGGCGTTCACCCCTCCCACTCCAGGCCGGGGCCGGCGCAGAGCAGGTCGAGCGCCGGGCACTCCCGGCAGTGCGGGCCCGGCCGGGCGGGGAACCGCCCGGCCCGGATCGCGTCGATCGACGAACGCAGCTCCGCCTCGAGCTCGGGGACGTCGACCGCCTCGAAGCGCCGCACCGCGACCGCCTCGGCGTCCTCCAGGAAGGCGTAGGCGATCTCGGCGGCGGGCGCGCCCGAGCGCAGCGCCGCCAGCGCGTAGGTCTTCACCTGCTCGGCGTAGGCGCCGTCCATCACGTCCTGGGCGGTGCGCTCTCCCAGCCGGTTCGTCTTGAAGTCCACGATCAGGACGGTGCCGTCGCCCAGGTGGCCGAAGAGGTCGAAGCGGCCGCGCAGCAGCACGCCGTCGACCTCGAACGCGAAGGCGACCTCGTTCCGCGCGTCGGTCAGCTCGCCCACCCGGCCGCGCAGCGGCGAGGCCGCCCAGGAGGAGACGAAGACCCCGATCCGCTCCTCGTCCCCCGGCGTCGCGTGCGGGTAGCGGTCGCGCCAGCGCCCGTCCGCCCGCTCCAGCTCGAGGTGGACGGCATCGCCCATCTCGAGCGCGTCGAGGCCACCGCCCTCGACCGCCTCCCGCTCCGGCTCGGGGAGGCCGAGGACGCGCTGGGCGAAGTAGCGGTAGCCGCACCGGCGGTAGAGCGAGAGCGCGCTGTAGCTCAGCCGCCGCAGCGGCACCGGCGCCGCCGCCGGGATCGGCGCCAGCGCCGGCTGCGCCTCGACGGTGCGGCCGCCCTCGCCGAACAGCGCCAGCTGCTCGCCCACCGGGCTCGCCGCCGGCTCCGGCGCCGGGATGTCGACCGCCCCGTTGGTGGAGATCTCGCCGCCGTCGTCCGGGCGCTCCACCCGCACGCGCAGCCGGGCCGCGCCCACATCCACCTTCTCGTCGGAGTCGAGATCGACGCCGAGCACGCCGCAGAGGTGGGAGATGGCCGTCTCCTCGCCCGGCTCGAAGGCACCGCTCACGATCAGGTGGTGGCGGGCCCGCGTCATGGCCACGTACTGCAGCCGGCGCGCCTCCTCGCTCTCGGCGGCCCGCTCGGCGGCGGCCACCTCCTGGTAGCCGAGCGCCGGGCCGAGCAGCGCCGTGGCGGGATCGGCGGCGCGCAGCGCGATCGACCCGTCAGCGGCGACCAGGATGTCGCGCGTCGCCCGCGCTGCCCGCTCGCGGCCGGAGTCGGCCAGCGCGACGACGTCGAACTCGAGGCCCTTGGCGGAGTGCACGGTCATCAGCACGATCGCGTCACGGCCCTCCTCGGCGGTTGCCGCCTCGCCCTCGCGCACCTGCAGGGCGGCCTGCTCGTCACAGAAGTTCACGAAGCCCTCGAGGTCGGGCCCGCGCACCGCCTCGAACTCGGCCGCCAGCCGGCCCAGCTTGCGCAGGTTGGCGATGCGGCGGTCGCCGTCGGGCATCGCCAGGCAGGCCAGGTCATAGTCGTGCTCGGCCACGATCAGGTCGCAGAGGCGCTCGAGCGAGACCTCCGACGAGGCCCGCACGAGCCGCGCGAACCGCTGCCCGAAGGCGAGCGCGAGCCGGCGCTCGTCGGCGTCCAGGCCGGGCGGCGGCTCGTCGCGCTCGAGCGCGGTGAAGATCGGCCGCTTGAGCGCTGCGCGGCGCACGTGCCAGAGGCCGTCGTTCGACATGCCCACGAGCGGCGAGGCCAGCACCGTCAGCAGCGCGTAGTCGTCGTAGCGGTTGCGGATCAGGCGCAGGTAGTTGAGGACGTCGGAGACCTGCTGCTGGGCGTAGTAGCCGCGGCCCGTGGCCCGCACCGTCGCCAGGTTGCGCTCGCGCAGGGCCGACTCGTAGCGGGCGGCGTCCGTGCCCGCCTCGAAGAGGAGCACGATCTGGCCGGGCCGGCACTCGCCGGAGTCGACGAGCTCGGCGATCCGGCCGGCCAGGACGCGGGCCTCGGCCTCGCGCCAGCTGTGCCCGGCGGTGCGGAACCCGACCTTGTCGGTCAGGAGCAGGTCGACCCGCCCAACGGCCGGAGCCGGGCCGTCGAAGACGCCCTCGGCGAGCAGCGGGTGGTAGCGGTCGGGGAACTCGCGCGCGTACGCCTCGTTCACCGCGTCCAGCACATGCGGGCGGGAGCGGTAGTTGCGGCGCAGGGCGATCGCGCCCTCGCCCGCCTGCCGCTGTCGCTCGCGGTAGACCGACACGTCGGCGTGACGGAAGCGGTAGATGCTCTGGAACTCGTCGCCGACCAGGAAGAGCTCGCCGCCGGCCACGAGGTCGATCAGCTCGCACTGGAGCCGGTTCGTGTCCTGGAACTCGTCGACGAGCACGCACGCGAACCGCTCGCGGTAGGCCTCGGCCATGTCGGGGCGGGCCAGCAGCAGGGCCCGCGTGCGCAGCTCGAGGTCGGTGAAGTCGAGCAGGCTGCGGGCGTCCTTGCGCTCGGCGTAGGCGGCGTCCAGCAGCCGCAGCAGCACCTGCAGCAGGCCGAGGTCGGCGACGGCGGCGGTGTCGCGCGCCTCCTGCTCGACCGCCTTGCGGGCGTCGTTCGCCTCCTTGTAGGCGGTCGTGCCGGGGAGCCGGTAGGCGGAGAGGTCGGCCATGACGGCCGGATCGAGCGGCCCCGCCAGGGTCTCGGCGAGGGCGGAGGCACGCTCGTTGGCGACGGCAGAGGCGGCGCGCCGGGCCACCTCGGCGGAACCGGCCAGGTCGGGGAGGCGGTGCGGTCGCAGCTCGAGCGGCCGGCCGGCGCTTCGCAGCTGCTCGTGCACCTCCGAGATCGTCTCGCGCAGCCGGCGGCGGCCGTAGGCGGCGAGCAGGTCGAGGCGGCGGCCGTCGTCGTCGGCCGGCGCCTCGGCCAGGAACCGTTCGAGCGCGATGTCGAACGCCTCCGAGCGCAGCAGCCGGGCGCCGATCTCGTCGGCGACCGAGAAGCGCGGGTCGAGGCCGGCCTCGAACGCGTTCGCGCGCAGGACGCGCAGGCAGAAGCGGTGGATGGTCGAGATCCAGGCGGAGTCGATCGCACGCGCCCTCTCCATCTCGCCCGCCAGCTCGAGCCCCTCGCGCACCCGCCGGCGCAGCTCCGAGGCGGCCCGGTCGGTGAAGGTGATCGCGAGCAGGCGGTCGATCGGCGTGCCGCCGAGCACCTGGGCCAGCACCCGCTCGACGAGGACGGCGGTCTTGCCCGTGCCCGCGCCGGCCGCGACGAAGACGTGGCCGCGCCGCTCGACGGCGGCGCGCTGCTCCGGGTTCCAGCGGTCGGCGCTCACGGCCGCGGCACCCGGCAGATCGTGTGCAGCTGGCACCAGCCCGGGCACTCGCCGGTGCGCGGGTCGTGGCGGACGCGCCCGGCCCGCATGCCGGCCACCGCCGCCTCGGCCACCTCCGCGGCCCGCTGCACCTGGGCCCAGAAGTCGTCGGCGGCGAGCTTGTCGCGAGAGGCGATCCCGTCGGCGTCGATCTCCCCCGCCAGGACGAGGCCGCGCGCGGCCCGCTTGCCGGCCAGGGCGCGGTACATGCCGCCGAGCGGCTCGACCCCGAGCAGGTCGCGGAGGGCCATGATGTAGAGCGGGATCTGAAGCCGGCCCTCGCGCTCCATCTCGCCGGCCGAGTGCGCGCTCGCGCCGGACTTGTAGTCCCACACGAGTCCGCGTGGCGACATGCCGGGATCCATGTCGATGCGGTCGATCTGGCCCGAGACGGCGAAGTCGCCGATGCGCAGGCCGTCCTTCAGCCCCGGCGCCGCCATCGGCCCGCCGAAGCGCACCTCGAAGCGGCGCGGCACGAGCGGCAGCGCGAGGTCGGCCTCGGCCCGCAGGAATGCGTCCAGGTCGCGCTCGAGCGCGCGGGCGAGCTCCTTGCCGGCCACCGAGTCGGGCACGCGCTGGCCGCCCAGCGCCTCGGCCAGGCAGCGGCGCATGAGCGGATAGGCGGCGGGCACGTCGTCCTCGCCCAGCCGCTCGAGGCCGAGCTCGGCGGGGAGCAGGGTGAAGAAGCGGGCCAGGGTGGCGTGCGCGATCGAGCCGCGCATGCGGGCGTCGAGCTCGAAGTCGATCTCGCGCGGCGAGAGGACGCGGTCGACGAACCACATCGAGGAGCAGTCGCCGTAGCGCTCGAGCTCGGTGACCGAGTAGCGCTCGCCCGCGGCCAGCTCGGCGAGCAGCTCAGGGTCGCGCACCTGGGTCGGGTGCCGGGTGGCGCCGGCGGCCCGGCGGAGCTTTCGCTCCCACCCCATCATCGCGCCGACGTCCATCGCCCAGTCGTGGTCGGTGCGCAGCCGGCGGGCGAGGGCGCGCAGCCGCTCACGGTCGCTCGGCGCGGCTGCGAGCGGCCAGCTGACGTCGGCCAGGCCGCGGCGGTGAACCAGCCCGGCCGACTGCGGGCCGAGCACGCGCACGACCTCGGCCCAGAACGGCGAGGGCTCGAGCGGGCGGCCGTCGTCCGTGGCGGCCTGGCGGGCCAGGTAGAGCGTCCGCCACGGCCGCGTGCAGGCGATCGTGAAGAGGTGGCGCTCGCGCTCGGCCGGGTCCGGCCCCTCCACCCCGAGCTCGGCGGCCGCGGCGGCGTCGAGCACCCGCCGCTCGGCCCCGCTGCCCGGCAGCGAGCCCTCCTCGAGCCCGAGCACGAACGCGACCTGGAACCGGCGCGTGCGCGCCCGGCGCAGGTCGAGCACCGCCACCCGTCCCGGCTCCGCCTCGGCGCCCGTGCGCACGCGCAGCCGCTGGACCGCCTCGAGCACCTGCTCGCGCCCGACCGGGCGGCCGAGCGCGCGGATCTCGTCGACGGCCTCGAACACGGCCCGGGCGGCGCGGATCTCGGCACGCGCGTGCTCCGGCACGAACTTCGCCCCGAGCGAGCGCGACGCGCGCACCATGTCGCGCACGAGCACGTCGAGCCCGGTGACCGCGTCGGGCTCGGCGGCGAGGCGGTCGAGCGCCGGGTACGAGTCGGAGCCGGACAGCTCGGCGACCGCCGTGACCACCTCGTCGTGCCCGGTGACGCCGCGCCCGCGCAGCCGCCCCTCCAGGTAGTCGACGCGGCGGCGCAGGATGCCCGAGAAGGGGCTGCGCAGGAACGCGAACAGCTCCGGCCGCTCGCCGCCCATCCAGGCGAACCGCAGCGCCCCGAGCAGCGCCACGCCGAAGGCGGTGCGGTCGAGCGGCACGCGCACCTCCATCGACAGCGGCACGCCGACCGCGGCGAAGGCCGCCTCGAGGGCTGCGCGGTGGGTGCTCACCGACGGCACGATCACGCCGATCTCGTCGAGGGCAAGGCCGTCGCGGGCGAGCGCGGCCACCTCGGCCGCGACCTGCTCGGCGACGCCGCGGCGGCCGCAGGCCTCGAGCAGCGTCACCGCGCCCTCCGCGTCCGGCGCCGGCGGCGGCGGCCGGTCGGAGAACAGGGTCGCGCCCAGGTGCACGAGGGCGGCGGCGTCGTGGTGGGCAGCGGGCGGCAGCTCCTGGAGCTCGGCGCCGGCCGAGAGCGCGTCCACCAGCGGCCGCACCGCCGCGTATGCGGGCCGGTCGACCTCGTAGGGCAGCGAGACCGTGACCGGGCAGCGGGCGGCGAGCGCGCGCAGCGCCCGCACCTGCGCGCGGGTCATGTCCTCGAAGCCGTAGGCGAGCACCGGCCGGTCGTCCCAGGCGCCCAGCCGCCCCTCCAGGAGACGGGCGGCGACGGCGCGGCGGCCGGGCCGGTCGTGCATCCCGATCCCGTCGACGGCGGAGCGGTACGCGGCGACGAGAGCCGAGAGCTCCTGCGCGCGGGCCGAGTCGGCGGCCGGGCGCGGCTCCTCCATGGCGGCCGAGAGCTCGTCGGCGAGCGCGCCGACGGCGTCCTCGAAACCGGAGAAGCGGGCGGACGCCGCCAGCGCCTGCAGCGGCGTGCCGGAGACCACGTCGGCGAGCAGGAGGCGGCGCTGGACGTCGCCGACGAGCGGGCGGGCCTCGCGGCAGCGGCCCAGCACCTCCTCGAACAGGTCGTCGAACGTGCCGACGCGGCCGCCGACGAGCACGCCGCGGCGGCTGACGAGCTCGCGCTCGACCGCCTCGACATCCGGCCGGTTGGGCACGATCAGGAACGGGTCGGCGCCGGCGTCCGCAGCCTCCAAGAACCGGTCGAGCAGGAGCGCGATCTTGCCGCAGTTGGCCGCGCCGAGGACGAGTTGGAGGGGCATCAGGTGATTCTATGCGTGGGCCCGCGGGGCCCAGATTCTTACGGTCCGCTTAGCCTGCAGGCCTATGCTTCATCGCACAAGAGCTATAGGAGCGAGATGCACGACGACACTCAAAGATCCACGATGACCGTCTCGCAGGCGAACGCGATCGATGCGGCGGAGAAGTACCTGTCGATGGCGGCGTTCAGCCGCTCGGGCCTGATCCAGCAGCTCTCGTCGAAGCACGGCGAGGGATACGCCAGGGCGGATGCCGTGTACGCGGTCGATCACGTCTCCGTGAACTGGAAGGAGCAGGCCGTCAGGGCGGCCAGGGAGCACCTCGCCGAGCGGTCGTTCTCCCGCGAGGGCCTGATCCACCAGCTGAAGGCCCGATACGGCGACGGCTTCACCCACGCCGAGGCGCTCTACGGCGTCGAGGGCACCGGACTGCTCTGATTTCCGCTGCACGGCCGTCCCAGCGGGCGTAGGCTAGGGCCGTACCCGAGACGAGGCAGGGAATGCGCAAGCGCCTGGTCGCTTTGGCAGCACTCGGAATCGTGTCCATGGCGATGGCATGGGTGAGCTCGACCGCGGCGGGCGCGGTCTTCGTCAGCGGTCTCCTGACAACGCCGCGGGACGAGATCCAGCCGGCCGCAAGCAGGGACTTCATCTGGTCGCAGAACAGCGCCGCCCACCCCCACCGGTACACGGAATACTTCGAGACGAGTCCCGCGGGATCCTCCGGGCCGGGGCCTCGAATGCGGGTGAATGCCCCTGGCACTCAGGGCTTTTCGGGCGCCGTCAATCCCACGGCATTCGGCGAGGTCATCTATCAGCAGGTCAAGGGGCGCCAGTCCGACCTCAAGTTCTTCAGCCCCGGGGTCGTCCGCAAAAATCCGCCGGCCGGGGTGAACACGCCGGCGTGGGAGTACCGGCCCAGCGCCTCCGGGGCGTGGATCCTGTTCGGACGGTTGAGGACCGCGACCCACCGCCGAACGATCCTCCTCTTCGACCTGTCTACCCGGCAGGTGATCGTGCTCGCCGACAGACCGGCAGGCCCGCCGGGCAAACCGTCGGCGACGCCCGGCCAGGTGAACGGCGACTTCGCGGTTTGGACGCAGTGCACCGCGACTGCCTGCAACGTGTGGGAGTACGACATCGCCACCGCCACGAAGACGCGCCTGCCGAACACGACACCCGGCCACTATAACTACGCCCCGTCGGTCGACGCCACCGGAACGGCCTACTACGCACACGGTGGGCGCACGTGCGGCGGCGCCAGGATCGAGAAGCAACCGCTCGGCGGCGCCGCATCGATCATCTGGTCCCTGCGCCCTCATCGCGACGTCACGAGCTCGGCCTACGCGCTCCACTTCGGCAATGCCTCTCCGAGCCTGTTGTACGGCAGGTACGACTGCAAGACCGGCTCGGGCGACGTGTACATAATCCCGAGTCCCTGACGGTCGTATCCTTCCGCCCATGGTCTCGACGGCTTCGAGCACCGAGACGTTCCGGGCGGCACGCGACCTCCTGCTGACGCGGCGCGAGGACTACGATGCGGCGTCCCGCGAGTTCCGCTGGCCGGAGCTCGGGGAGTTCAACTGGGCGCTCGACTGGTTCGACGTCGTCGCGGCGGACAACGACCGGCCCGCCCTGCGCGTCGTCGAGAGCGATGGGGGCGAGCGGCAGCTCTCGTTCGCCGAGATGTCCGCCCGCTCGAACCGGGTGGCGACCTGGCTGCGCGAGCAGGGCGTCGCACGCGGCGACCGGCTCATCCTGATGCTCGGGAACCAGGTCGAGCTGTGGGAGACGATCCTGGCGGCGATGAAGCTCGGCGCCGTGCTGATCCCGGCGACGACGCTGCTCGGACCCGACGACCTCGTCGACCGGGTCGAGCGGGGCGGCGCCCGCCACGTGGTCACCACGGCCGCCGACGCCGCCAAGTTCGACGCCGTGCCGGGCGACTACACCCGCATCGCCGTCGGCGGACGGGTCGCCGGCTGGCTCGACTACGCGGATGCCGACAGCGCATCGGCGGACTTCGCGCCGGACGGGCCGACGCACGCCGACGACCCGCTCCTGCTCTACTTCACGTCGGGCACGACCGCGCAGCCGAAGCTCGTCGAGCACACGCACGCGTCGTACCCGGCCGGCCACCTCTCGACGATGTACTGGATCGGGATCCGCCCCGGCGACGTCCACCTGAACGTCTCCTCCCCCGGCTGGGCCAAGCACGCCTGGAGCAACGTCTACGCGCCCTGGAACGCCGAAGCGACGGTGCTGATCGTGAACCAGGCCCGCTTCGACGCCGCGGCGCTGCTCGACCAGATGGTGCGCTGCGACGTGACCACGTTCTGCGCGCCGCCGACGGTCTGGCGGATGCTGATCCAGGAGGATCTGGGGCGGTGGCAGGTGCGCACGCGCGAGCTGGTCGCCGCCGGCGAGCCGCTGAACCCGGAGGTGATCGAGCACGTGCGCCGCGTCTGGGGCACGACCATCCGCGACGGCTACGGCCAGACCGAGACCACCGCCCAGATCGGCAACCCGCCGGCCCAGCCGCTCAAGGTCGGCTCGATGGGCCGGCCGCTGCCGGGCTACACGGTCGCGTTGATCGACCCGATCTCGGGTACGGAGGCGGACGAGGGTGAGATCACGCTCGACCTGCGGGCGCGGCCGCTCGCGCTCATGACCGGCTACCGCGACTCGGCCGAGCGCACGGCCGAGGCGATGGCGGGCGGCTACTACCACACGGGCGACGTCGCCAGCCGCGACGAGAACGGCTACATCACCTACGTCGGACGCACCGACGACGTGTTCAAGGCGTCCGACTACCGCATCTCGCCGTTCGAGCTCGAGAGCGTGCTGATCGAGCACGAGGCGGTGGCCGAGGCGGCGGTCGTGCCCTCGCCGGACGCGCTGCGGCTGGCCGTGCCGAAGGCGTACATCTCGCTCGCCGCCGGCCACGAGCCGACCCGAGAGACGGCGCTTGCGATCCTCACGTACGCCCGCGCCCACCTGGCGCCGTACAAGCGTGTGCGCCGGCTGGAGTTCGCCGCGCTGCCGAAGACCATTTCGGGCAAGATCCGCCGCGTGGAGCTGCGCGCGCAAGAGGCCGACCGGCACGGCAAGGGCGAGCCGACCACGGCCCGCGCCGACGGCGAGTTCTGGGAAGACGACCTGCCGGAGCTGCGCGGCTAATCGGGGTCAGACCCCACGCAAAAAGCGTCACAAAACTGTCACGCGTTCCGTTCGGGGTCTGACCCCGATTGGAGCTCCATGTCGGCGAACTCCCAGTCGCGGTCGCCCAGCCGGCGCATGTGGCGGCCGGTCTCGACGAAGCCGCAGCGCTCGTAGACGCGGATCGCGCGCGCGTTGAACGCCGCCACGGCGAGCGTGATCCGGCCGGCGCCGTGCCGGCGGGCAAGGTCGATCACCGCCTCGGTGAAGGCCGGCCCGAGCCCGCGGCCGGTGAGGTCGGGGCGCAGGCCGAGGCCGATCTCGGTGGCGCCTGCCACCGGCTCGAGCTGGGCGAAGCCCTCGAGCTCGCCGTCGGCGTTGCGGGCCGCGTGGTACTGGTCGCGGCGCTGCGCCGGGTCGAGCAGCTCCCCGGCGCTCTCCGGGGTGAAGTCGGCGTCGTAGAAGGCGTACTCGCCGGGGTAGTGCCAGCCGGCGATCTCCTCGGCATCGGCCTGGGTCATCGGCGTGAACGTCCAGGCGCTCACGGCCGGCCCAGCTCCGTCGCGACGTCTTCGAGCCAGCCCGACAGATTCTCGGCCCACTCGCCCGCCGCGGCGGCCGGCATGCTCCCGAGCACGCGATCCCACCCCAAAGCGCGGGTGAGCGGGCCGAGCCGCAGGGCGAGCTCGAGCGCGGCCCGCAGCTCGGCTCGCGAGCCGTATCCGGCCCACGGCTCCAGGTAGGCGTCACGCAGGCGCCGGTCGTCCGCGCCGCCCTGCTCCACGCCGTGGTTGTGCTCGAGCCACCGGGTCGCCACCATCATGCTGAAGAACGGGTGGGTGACGGCGCCCTCGTGCCAGTCGAAGATGACGTATTGGTCGCCGGGTGCGAGCACGTTCCCGGAATGTAGGTCGGAGTGGTCGATCGTCGCCGGCAGGCCGAACGCGTCGAGCTCGCCGGCCAGCTCGGCGGCCCGGCCGGCCAGGGGCAGCATGGTCTCCTCCTTCCGCGCCACGAGCTCCTCGAACAGCCGTCGCAGCTCCGGCAGACGCCGATCCGGCGCGCCCTCCACGAGCAGCTCGTCGGCATGCCCGGCCGCCTGCACCTGCACCTCGGCGTAGATCGCCAGCATCCGCTCCCAGCGGTCGATGTCGTCCGTCCCGTCCAGGCGGCTGCGCATGGTCGGGCCGCCGTCGGCCTGGAGCATCCAGCCCTCGCCCGGCTCGTCCGCGAGCACGTCGAGCACGTGCTCGGGCGAGATCCGGTGCAGCAGCCGGGTCAGGCCGGGCTCGTTCGCGAGCGCGGGCAGGTTGGCCTTGAAATAGACCTCACCCGCCATGGTCGGCTGGCGCAGCACGGCCGACCATGGCCGGATCTTCACCTCCTCCGCGTCGCCGACCGCCGCGTCGACCTGCGACTCGATCCAGGCCTGCGCGCGCGCCCGCCAGCCCGGCCGCGCCCAGGGCAGCTCCGCGACGACCTCCACTAGCCGAGGACGCGGCCGTCGACGCCGGAGGCGTCGAGCCCGAGCCCGTCGAGCGCCGTCGCGGCGACGTCCTGCACGTCGGCCTCGCCGTCCGGATGCGCGCCGCGCACGAGCACGAAGGCGTCGTCCTGCGTGTGCATCCCGGTCAGCCGGCCCTTGCCCTGGAGGTCGGTGGTGCGCACCGCGCCCTTCAGATCCCAGCCGTTCTTCGACACGAGCACCAGATCCGGCGCACGGTCGGCGTGCGGCCCCGAGAACGCCTCCTCGCGCGTCGCCACCCGCTGCACGAACGGCAGCCCCTCGGCCCACCGGCGCAGCTCGTCGCGAACGCTCTCGTACTCGGCCGGCAGCACGATCCCGCCCGGCTCGCGGCCCGCCAGGTTCAGGTACAGGCGGCCGGGATCCATGCAGTACGCCCGCGTCCGGCTGGGGATGACCGACGCGATCGACTTCGCCGGCTCCTCGAGCGCGATCCAGCCGTCCCGCTCGAGCCAGCGGTTCACGAACACCTCCTGGTCGAGCCGACAGAAGCCGTGGTCGGAGAGCAGGATCAGGCGGCAGTCCTCGGGCAGCCGCGAGACGATCTCGCCCACCGACGCGTCCACCGCGGCGTAGTAGTCGTGGAAGCGCGACGTCCACGGCTCCTCGCCCCGCTCCATCTGCTCCCACAGGAAGTGGTGCAGCCGGTCGGTGCCCGTGAACGCGACGTAGAAGAGGTCGCACGCCTCGCCGTCCAGCAGGTCGACCAGCACGCGCGTGCGGGCGGCGTGGTGGGCGACGAGCTGCTCGCAGAACGCCTCGAGGTTCTTGTGCCCCAGGCCCAGGTCGACGTCGATCAGGTAGCCGCGCTCCTGGAGGAACGGGATCAGCGACGGCGGCTGCACCGAGCGCTCGAGCGTGGGCGAGACGAACCCCGAGATGAGCACGCCCGAGCCGTTCGGCTGGGCCGGGTAGGTGCCGGGGATGTTCACGACGACCGAGCGCATGCCGGCCTCGGCCGCCCGCGCCCACACCTGGGGCTCGGCGATCGTGAAGACGTTGGTGAACGTCAGGTCCCACGACTCCGGCTTGCGCTCGACGAAGCCGAAGACGCCATGCCGGCCCGGGTTCACGCCCGTCGAGGCGCTCGCCCACGACACCGACGAGATGGGCGGCAGCGGCGCCCGCGCCGACATCAGCGTGCCCTGCCGGGAGAGCTCGGCGAGGTTGGGCAGGAAGCCGTCGGCGATGCGGCGGCGGAGGTAGCTCGCGGGCGTCCCGTCGAGCCCGATCACGCAGACCCGTGGCGAGGCCACGGTCTAGATGTACCCGAGGTCCTCGAGCCGGGCGGCCACGGCGGCCTCCTCGTCCTCGGAATAGGCGTCGTCCTGCTCGTCCGCGTCGTCCGCCTGCTCGTCCGGG
Source organism: Gaiellales bacterium (assembly GCA_036273515.1). Taxonomy (GTDB): domain Bacteria; phylum Actinomycetota; class Thermoleophilia; order Gaiellales; family JAICJC01; genus JAICJC01. The sequence continues at coordinate 21,477 of DASUHM010000088.1, read as the reverse complement.
CGGGGGCGTTCGCGCTCGCCGCTCATTCGGGCGGCTTGGCCTCGTTCGTGAGCTTGTCGATCGTCTCGCCGTCGGGGTAGGCGTAATTGATCTTGACGAACGGCTCCCACTTGTCCGGCAACGCGTCCTCGGGGTAGATCGCCTCGACCGGGCACTCCGGCTCGCAGGCGCCGCAATCGATGCACTCCTCTGGGTCGATCACGAGCATGCGGGCGAATTCGTGGATGCAGTCGACCGGGCACACGTCGATGCACGACTTGTCCTTCAGATCGATGCACGGCTCCGCGATGATGTACGTCAAGCGCCCCTCCTGAACTTCCCGAACTGAAGGCCGAAGCTTATCCAACCAGGTCGGCGATCAGGTCACCCAACCGCCCCGCCAGCACCGACCTCGGCACCACCTTCGCGAACCCGGCCGCCCGGGCGGAGCGCAGCAGCGCGGGGTCGGTGTGCCTGCCGAAGCCCAGCACGGGAACCGCCCCGGCCGCGGCGACGACGGCGGCCGGGTCGCAGCGGTTGACGTCGGCGACGACGACGTCGGGCGGCTCGCCCGCGGCCGCCAGCCGGTGCCCAGTGGCGGTCAGGATCGCCTCGATCTTCGCCCGGAAGAAGAGGTCGACGTCGGCGAGCGCGACGACCGCCATCACGACGTGAACTGGCCCACCCAGGCGTTCACGAGGTAGGTCTTGTCGAAGAACACGAGCAGGCCGGCGGCGATCAGGACGGCCCCGGAGACGGCGCGGACGAGCGTGTAGCGGTCGCGCACGAACCGGGCGCTCGACATCACCCGCCCGAGCGCGACCCCCGCCACGAGGAACGGCACGGCCAGCCCGGCGGCATACGCGGCCAGGAGGGCGGCGCCGCGGGCAGCGGTCGCCCCGGTGGCGGCGAGCGTGATGATCGACCCGAGCACGGGGCCGATGCACGGCGTCCAGGCCAGGCCGAACGCGCCGCCCAGCAGGAGCGCCGAGCCCGACGCGTGCGCACGCTCGAGGCCCGGCGCCAGCGTCCGCTCGAGGCCGGGGACCGGGATCAGGCCGAGCATGATGAGGCCCATCGCCACGATCACGATCCCGGACAGCTTGATCAGCTCGGCCCGGTGGTCGGTCAGCGCGCCCCCGGCGAGCCCCGCCCCCGCCCCGAGCGCGATGAATACGAGCGAGAAGCCGAGTACGAACGGCACCGACGCCTGCAGCGCCCGGCGCGGATCGGTCGAGCGGGCGCCGATCGCGCCCAGGTACGCCGGCACCAGCGGAAGCACGCACGGCGTCGCGAACGACAGGAGGCCCGCCGAGAACGCGACGGCGGCCTCCCTCACTCGAACCGGGCCATGTCGGCGTCGATCCGGGCCGAGAAGGACGGGTCGACCGGAGGAGGCGGCGGCGGCCCGCGCCGGCCGCGCCAGCGCGTGGCCAGGACCGCGGCGACGATCGCGCCGACCAGCAGCGCCGCGCCCGGGATCACCCATGCCAGGAGATCGAACCCGTGCTTGGGCGGCGACGCCAGGATCTCCTGCCCGAACTGGGCGATCAGGCGGTCCTTCACCTGGCCCGACGTCCACCCGGCTCCGCACCACTGGTGCAGGTGGGCGCGGATGTTGGTCGCGATCGTCGACTGCGAGTACGCCAGCACCTGGTGGCAGGTGGGGCACATGAGCTGCGTCTCCATGTCCGGCTCGCTCCAGCCGTTGCAGGCCTCGGCGACCGCCGGGAAGACAAGCAGGGCGGCGAGCGCGAGCGCCGCGGCGAGGGTCGCCCGCCTCATGCCGCTCCCGCTCGCAGCAGCGGGCGCAGCGCCGATTGCAGCATCTGGCCGTCGACCTGGGTCGAGAACATCTTCTGCACCGCCCCCGAACGGTCGATCACGAAGGTCACCGGGAAGCCGCTCGTGACGCCCCAGCGGTTGGTGACGTCGTTCGAGGAGTCGCGCACGAGCGTGTAGCTCACGTGCAGGCGGCGGGCGAAGGCGCGCGCGTCGTTCGCAAAGTCCTGCGAGTCGATGCCGACGACGGCCACGCCGCGGCGGCGGTACGTGTCCTGGATCTGGTTGAAGAGCGGCGCCTCCTCCTGGCAGGGCGGGCACCACGACGCCCAGAAGTTGAGGACGACGACCTTGCCGCGGAAGCTGCGAAGGGCGATGTCGCCGCGGCCGTCCAACTGGGGCAGGCTGAAGTTGGGTGCGGACGGGCGCTGGCCGTCGTTCAGCTCGGCCGAGACCGTGGTCGACCCCTGCAGCAGGCTGCGAGCGAACAGCCCGATCAGGGCGGCGAGCAAGGCGACCGCGGCCGCTTGCAGCGCGAGTCTCACGCCTCTGCGCACGGCCGAATCGTAGATGGTTGACGGCCCTGCCGGGGCGGTCGGCGGCCTTCCGGCCGTCGACCGCCGTTCGGACGATCTAGTCGTTCATCGGTGAGACGACTCGCGTGTACGGCCGCCACGGCACGCGTTCCCACTCGGTGCCGTGACACATCGGACACACCGGCAGTGACCGGTACACGGTCACGCCGTACCCGCATCCCTCGCACCGGAACTCGCCCTTTGCCCTCGCCCCCGCGATCCATTCATGGTCGGCGGCGAGGCCCTCCTTGTTCAGCGTCGACTCCACTGGGCTGCTCCTCGCTTGGAAACCGAAGGGTAGCCGCTCCGGAGCGTCTGCTCAACATGAAATTAACACAAGGCAGCGCACGTTCCGGACTTCATGACCCGGCGATAGCCGCCGCCACGGCCGATATGCTGCCCGCCGTGCCGACGCAGAAGGCAACCCTGAAGCCGTATCTGGAGGAGATTCGCCAGTGGGTCGAGCAGGGGCGGACAGACATCTGGATCGCCCATACGCTCAACTCCACGCCGGCGAGCATCTCGGCGTTCCGGTCGCAGCACGGCATCCTCCGCCGCGATGCCGCCGAGGGCCGGGGGGCATCCGTCCCGCCGCCCGTGATCCCGCCGGATGCGCCGCCGGAGGAGCCGGCGACCAAGACGCGGCGACGGCGGTCGAAAAAGGCGACCGGCGGCGTCGCGCCGCTGAGCGGCCCGCTTCCGGACGCGCCGGCCGCCGTTGCGACGGCGGTGGACGAGCCGGCCGAGGAGGGCACCGGACGGCGGCGCAGGCGCCGGGGCGGTCGCGGCCGCAAGCAGCAGACCGGCTACGAGGCCGTGCTCGACCACGGCGAGGAGGGCTACGGCTTCTGGCTGGACGGCGCGGTGCGCGACGACCCGGTGTTCGCGGAGCACTGGTCGGGCCGGCGGGCGCTGATCGTCCGCGTCGAGTCCGACCAGATCGTGATCCGTCCCGACGACCGCGAGTGAATAACGCGGTCTGACCCCGGTTATCAGCCTACGGCGGCGGCGCACCAAAAGGGGTCTGACCCCGCTTGGTGCGTCAGATGGCGCTGCGGTAGTCAGTTGCGTTTCGGGCGACCCGGGCGAAGGCCGCGGGCTGGACGGCCGAGAGGTCGTACGCCCAGGGTTCGGGCGTGACCTGCTGGGCGATGTCCAGGCACCACGATTCGCTGGAGGAGTAGACGGCCGCCAGCGCGGCCAGGTCGAACGTCTGCCCGATCCGGCGCACGATCTCGGCCTCGAGCTCCGCCGTCACCGTCTCGACGACGGCGCGGCGGCGGGCCGTGAGGTTGAGCGCCGCCAGCCGGCGCGCGCCCTCCTCCCACTCCAGCATTGCGAGCTCGACCGCGGCGGTCACGCCGTGCAGCACTCCCCGGCCGGGTAGAGCGGCGCCGCCTCGTCGAGGATGCGGCGGCCGAGGGCGTAGCCCGGTTCTGCGAGCGCGAAGGCAGCGTGGGCGTGCAGGCACTTGACCGCGCCCTCCCGGCTCGTCCCGGCGACGCCGAGCCCAAGGCTCGCGCCGCCGTCGGCCATCCGCGCCGCCGGCCGTCGCAGCCCGCGCTGGCGGGCCGCCCCAGCGCGGTACTCCGCCATCGCCTCGGGGTCGCTCGCCACCAGCCGCTCGTAGCGGTCGACCCCGCCCGCCGCCTCGAGCGCGTCGATCCGCGCGACGGCATGGGGGCAGCTCAGGTAGTACGTGGTCGGAAACGGCGTGCCGTCGGCCAGGTAGGCGGGCTGCGCGATCACCGCCGGGCGGCCGTGCGGGCAGCGCACGGCGACGGCTGCATCCCCGCGCGGAGGCCGGCCGAGCTGCAAGGCGATGGCTGCCTGATCGTCGATCCGGTCAGGGTACTGCCGTCACCGGCAGGAGCGGGCCGTCAGGCCCTTCACCACGTACGCCTGCTCGCTCGGGAAGATCCAGCCGCAGGCGCGCGCGAAGCGGACGATCTCGGCCTTCGTGTGGAGCTGGGCCTCGACCTCGTGCAGGCGCCGGTTCTGCTTCTCGAGGACGGAGACCCGGTTGCGCCCGGAGGCGAGCTCGCTGCGCAGGTGGAGCTCCTTCTGCAGCGGCCCCACGTAGAGCGCGGCGATGAGGACGAGGATGCCGGCGGCGACCATGCGACCGGTGGTGAATCCACGCCTCAAGGTCCGCGGTCGCGTCCGTGCCACGCGCTTCCGTTCGACGCCCGCCGGCGGACTCCTACTCGATCGTGCGCACGACCACGTGATCGGTCGTGCCGGGCCGGTTGAGCCGGGTGCCGCCGGAGAGCACGACCCGCTCCCCGGTGGCGGCAAGCCCGCTCGCGCGGATCGCGTCGACCGTCCTCCGCCAAAGATCCTCGGTCGAGGTGGCGCCCTCGATCACGATCGGCACCACCGCCCACTCGAGCGCGAGCTGCTGGAGCACGACCGGGTCGGGGCTGGCGGCGACGATCGGCCGCCGGGGCCGGAACCGCGACACGTTGCGGGCGGTCGAGCCCGACTGGGTCGGGCACGCGATCACACCGGCGTCCAGGTCTTCGGCGACGTCGCACGCCGCATGCGCGAGGATCATGCCGAGGTCGCCCTCACGGCGGCGGCCGGCGTCGTGGTAGGTCAGCGACGGCTCGACGGCGCGGGCGATCCGGTTCATCGTCGCCACGGCCTCGAGCGGATAGGCGCCCACCGCCGTCTCGCCCGAGAGCATCAGCGCCGACGTCCCGTCGAGGACGGCGTTGGCGACGTCCGAGGCCTCGGCCCGGGTCGGCTCCGGCTGGTGGATCATCGACTCGAGCATCTGCGTCGCCGTGATCACCGCCCGGCCGGCGTCGCGGCCGGTGCGGATGATGAGCTTCTGGACGAGCGGCACGTCGGCCGCGCCGATCTCGACGCCCAGGTCGCCCCGGGCCACCATCACCGCGTCGCTGGCGGCGACGATGTCGTCGAGGTTCTCGATCGCCTCGGCCTTCTCGATCTTGGCGACGATGCGGGCGTGCGACCCGGCGGCGTCGATCCGCTCGCGCAGGTGCTCGACGTCCGCCGCCGTGCGCACGAACGACAGCGCGATGTAGTCGGCGCCGATCCCGAGCGCGAAGTCGAGGTCGGACTCGTCCTTCTCGGTCAGCGACGCGATCGGGAGGTACGTGCCGGGGAGGTTCACGCCCTTCCCCGACGAGATCAGGCCGCCGACCTCGACCCGGGTGATGACTCGCGCGCCCTCGACCGAGGCGACCCGGGTGCGCACCATGCCGTCGTTTATCAGCACCTCGCGGCCGGGCGCGACCGTGTCGGCGATGCCCGCGAAGGTGACGTCGAGATCGCCCGGCGCGCCCTCGCCCGGCGCGGTCAGGACGAGCGTGTCGCCCGGGTTCACCGACCGCGGCTCGCCGATCCGGCCGATCCGGATCTTGGGGCCCTGGAGGTCGGCGATCACCGCCAGCGGCCGGCCGATCAGCGCCTGGGCCCGGCGCACGGAGGCGAGCGTCTCGCGGTGCGTCTCCTGGTCGCCGTGGGAGAAGTTCAGCCGGGCGGCGTCCATGCCCGACCAGGCCAGCTGCTCGATCGTCTCCGGATCGGACGATGCCGGCCCGATCGTGCAGACGATCTTGGTGCGGCGCGGCCGGGGTTCCGTCACCGCGCCGAAGACGGAGCGGCGGCGAGGGCGGCGAACGCCGCGCGGCCGGGATAGCGCGCGGAGGCGCCCAGCTCCTCCTCGATGCGGACGAGCTGGTTGTACTTGGCCACGCGGTCGCTGCGGGCCGGCGCGCCGGTCTTGATCTGGCCGCAGCCGGTGGCGACGACGAGGTCGGCGATCGTCGTGTCCTCGGTCTCGCCGGAGCGGTGGGAGATGACGCTCGCGTAGGCCGCGGACGACGCGAGCCGGATGGCGTCGAGCGTCTCCGACAGCGTGCCGATCTGGTTCAGCTTCATGAGCACGGCGTTCCCGATGCGCATGCGGATGCCCTCGCGGATGCGGCTCGTGTTGGTGACGAAGATGTCGTCGCCGACCAGCTGGAGCCGGTCGCCGAGCCGCTCGGTCAGGTGCGCCCAGCCGTCCCAGTCGTCCTCGGCCAGGCCGTCCTCGATCGAGACAACCGGATACCGCGTCGAGAGGTCGTCGTAGAGGTCGACCATCTCCCCCGCTCGCAGCGTGCGGCCCTCGCCGGCCAGGTGGTAGGCGCCGTCGCGGTAGAGCTCCGTCGCTGCCGGGTCGAGCGCGATCATGATCGACCTCGAGTGGCCGGCGTTCTCGGCCGCCTCCATGATCGCCGCGATCGCCTCCTCGTTCGAGCTCAGGTTGGGCGCGAACCCGCCCTCGTCGCCGACGTTCGTTTCGAGGCCGCGGCCCTTCAGGAGCGCCTTCAGGGCGTGGTAGGTCTCGGAGCACATCCGCAGCCCCTCCGCGAACGACTCGGCGCCGACCGGCACGATCATGAACTCCTGCATGTCGACGCTGTTGTCCGCGTGCACGCCGCCGTTCAGGACGTTCATCATGGGTACGGGCAGGATGTGCGCGCCGGCGCCGCCGACGTAGCGGTAGAGCGAGAGGCCCGCCTCCGCGGCCGCCGCCTTCGCCGTGGCGAGCGACGTGCCGAGCATGGCGTTCGCGCCCAGGTGGCCCTTGTTCTCGGAGCCGTCGAGCTCGATCAGGTAGGAGTCGACCAGGCGCTGATCGGTGGCGTCGATCCCCTGCAGCGCCGACGCGATCGCGGAATTCACGTGCCCCACCGCCTGGAGCACGCCCTTGCCGCCGTAGCGGGCCGGATCGCCGTCGCGCAGCTCGACCGCCTCGTGCGCGCCGGTCGACGCCCCCGAGGGCACCGCGGCGCGGCCGCCGGCGCCCGACTCGAGCACGACGTCCACCTCGACGGTGGGATTGCCGCGGGAGTCGAGGATCTCGCGGCCGGTGACCGACACGATGGCGCTCATTCCGGGGCCGGATACTAGCGGCGGCCATGGGGCGGCCGGCGGTCCGGGCTGCGGCGCACACGAGCGTCTTCACCGCGCACGTGCGGCTCAGCTTGCTCCACCCGACGACGGGGAGCTCGGCCCCGCCGCCGCAGACAATGCTCGTCGACCGCGACGGGAGGTTCCGGACCGTTGCCGGCGGCCCGCCGGCACAGGTGATCGCAACCACCCGGACGGAGCGGCTGCGGATCACGATCCGCCGGGGCGGGCGCGTCACTCCGTCCACGTTCCGGCCGCCACGCGGGCACGCGTCGCAGGTCGTGCGCCAACTCCACCCGGGTGCCCGCCCCGATCCGGCGGTCGCCGCCTGCTGGCTGGGCCCGGCCTGGATGGGCCACCGCGCCCGCTCGAGCAGCGCGGCGTCCGGCCACGGCGGCTGGTACTCGATCGGGGATCCCCACGTCGACGTCGAGGTCGACGCGCCCCTCGGCGGCTACAGGGGCGGCAGGCCGGTGACGCTCGAGGACGGCTCGCACGCCACGCTCCAGGTCGCGGCCCTGCGGCCGGACGGCACGGTCAGCCTCTCGCGCGCTCCCTACGCCCCCTGTAGCGCGGCCTTCGCCCGCCGGTACCAGGCGTCCTGCGCCTCCAGGTCGAGCCCGGCCCAGTCCTCCCCCGCCTCGGCGGCCAGCCGCTCGGCCGTCTCGACCCGGTCGCGGAAGCGGCCAGCGGCGGCGCGCAGCGCGAGCTCCGGGTCGACGTTGGCAAGCCGGGCGACGTTGGTGGCGGCGAAGAGCAGGTCGCCCAGCTCGTGCACGACCTCGGGGTCGGGGGCATGCTCGGCCCGCGGCGCCGGCGCGGCATCGAGCGCGGCCCGCAGCTCGCGCAGCTCGTCGGCGAGGTCGCCCCAGGCCCCGTCCCAGGCGTGCCAGTCGAAACCCACCGCCGACGCGCGGCGCTGAACCTTGCGGGCATGGAGCAGCGCGGGCAGTACGCCGGGTACGTCGTGGAAGATGCCTCTGCGGCCCTCCTGCTCGCGCTTGATCTGCTCCCAGTTGGCGCGCACGGCGCCGGCAGTCTCGGCCTCCCGCTCGCCGAACACGTGCGGGTGGCGACGGATGAGCTTGGTCGTGATGCCCGTCGCCACCGTCGCCAGGTCTCCGTCGCCCTGCTCCTCGCAGAGGAGCGCCAGGAAGAACGTCTGGAACAGCAGGTCGCCGAGCTCGTCCACGAGCTTCGCGCCGGTGCCGGACTCCGCCGCCTCGGCCACCTCGTAGGCCTCCTCGATCGTGTGCGGCACGATCGTGCCTACCGTCTGCTCGCGGTCCCACGGGCAGTCACGGCGCAGGCGCTCGGTCAGCCGCTGCATCGCCACCAGGGCGTCGGCCAGGAGCAGCGTCTGCAGCGCCGGCCCCGAGGGCACGGTCTCGTCCCAGCTACGCATCCCGAGCAGACGGCGCAGCCGCTCGCCCGACGCGGCCGCCACCGGCGCCTCCGGGTCGAGGGCGATGCCGTGGCCTCCCAGCCAGTCGCCCAGCGGCTCGTCCTCCGGGATCGCCACCGGGCCGGCCGCCTCGAGCGCCCGCCAGGACGCGAGCGGGATCAGCTCCGGATCGCCCGGTCCGAGAGCGATCAGGGTGGCCACGAGCCGCGGATCCCCGGCGTCAGCTGCTCGGCTGCTGGCTCGTCGACGGCGTCGACGTCTTCGGCGGGGCGTACCCGGGGGCGTACTTCGTGAGCTTCTTCTGCTGGGCCTCGAGCTTCTTCACGACGCTCGAGATGTGCGCCGACTGGCGCGTCTGCAGAAGCTGCGCGCGGATCTGATCCTTGACCGAGGCGAACGACTTCTTCGTCCCCGCCTTCACGATGTCGCCGGTGGGCCGGATGATGAAGTAGCAGGTCGGCTGGCACTTGCCGGCCAGCGAGGACTGCGTGTACTTCTTGTCGACCGGTACGAGGCCCGAGAGCTGGTCCGTCTTCAGGCTGAAGGTCGCGTTCTGGAAGGCGACGTCGCCGCCGCCCTTGCTGAACGTGAACGGCTCGTGGGCCGAGCTGTCGTCGATCGCGCCCGCGGCGACGTCGGCGAACCCCTTGCCGGACGCGAGGGCCGCGTGGGCCTTCACGGCGGACGCCTTGTCGGGCAGCAGCACGTAGTCGACGGTGCGCGAGTCGGCGCTCGTCTGGTAGAGCTGCTGGTGCGACTTGTAGTAGTCCTCGACGTCCTTGTCCGAGACCTTCACCTGGCCCTTGAGCTTCGACTCGATCTTCTGCTCGAGCAGCGTGAGCTCGAACTGCGAGGCGATGTCGGCGTCGGTCAGCTGGTACTTCTTGAGGTCGGAGTGGTACTTGGCCTGGTCGCCGCCGTAGTACTGCTGGATCGCCTTTTGAATCTGCGACTGGATCTGCTTCGGCGTGACGCTCACCGACAGCTGCTTGGCGATGTCGTGCACCTGGGCGTCCTGCACCAGGTAGGCCAGCACGGGCTGGACGACGGTGCTCGTGTAGCTGGTCGTGCCGACCTTGGGGACCTTCTGCTTCTTGACCGCCATCGCCGCGACTTCGAGCTTGATCTGATGGTCGAGCTGCTGCTTGGTGATGTGATTCCCCCCGACGACGGCGACGTCGTCAGAGCCCAGGTTGGCCTGCGACGAGGAACCCGACGACGAACCGCCACAGGCGGCCGAGAGTGCCGCGAGAGCGGCCAGGGAGATGATCAGGAGAGTTCGGCCCATCAAACGAACTACGCCGCGATTTCGCGGCGGATATCAATGATAGCATCGAGCAATTCCAGTCCATGGAGGACCCGGGGCCGGGTCTCAGACGGCTCCAAGACTGGCCTTAGGGTAAGTTCACGCGAGGCCACGCTGTAGCGCACGGCGGGGAAGCGCTCCCGCAGCGCGCGCACCTCCGCCGATCCCAGCGCGACCGGGCCGACGCTGAAGGTGCCGCCCCGCAGCGTGGCGACGGCCATGCCCATGTCGGCGGCGACCAGGCGCAGCTCCTGGATCGCGAGCAGGTTCGCGACCGGCTCGGGCAGCGGCCCGAACCGGTCGGCCAGCTCGGCCTCGATCTCGCGCAGCTCGGAGCGGTCGACCGCCAGCGCGACCCGCCGGTGCAGGTCGATCTTGACGGCCTCGAGCGGTACGTAGTCGGCGGGCACGTACGCGTCCACCTGGGCCTCGACGCGCACCGGCTTCGCCGCCGCCGGAGGCGCGCCCTGGAGCTCGGCGACCGCCTCGGCCAGGAGCTCGCAGTAGAGCTCGAAGCCGACCGCGGCGACGTGCCCCGACTGCTCGTCGCCGAGCAGATTGCCGGCGCCGCGCAGCTCCAGGTCGCGCATCGCGATCCGGTAGCCGGAGCCGAGCTCGGTATAGTCGGCGAGCGTCGAGAGCCGGTGGCGGGCCTCCTCGGAGAGTTCGCGCCTGTCGGGGTAGAAGAGGAACGCGTGGGCGACCTCCTCGGAGCGACCGACGCGGCCGCGGATCTGGTACAGCTGGGCCAGGCCGAGCGTGTCGGCCCGCTCGACGATCAGCGTGTTCGCCTGCGGGATGTCGAGGCCGGACTCGATGATCGTCGTCGAGACGAGCACGTCGAAGTCGCCGCGCAGGAACCGCATCATCACGCCCTCGAGGGCGCGCTCGGCCATCTGGCCGTGGGCGACGCCCACGCGCAGCTCGGGCACCCACCGCCGCACCCGCTCGGCCACGTCCTCGATCGTCTCGACCCGGTTGTGCAGGTAGAACGACTGGCCGCCGCGGGCGTGCTCGCGCCGGAGGCCGGCCGCGATCAGCTCCTCGTCGAACTCGCCGACGTGCGTCTTGATCGGATGGCGGCCGCGCGGCGGCGTCGTGATCACGCTTATGTCGCGCAGGCCGGAGAGGCTCATGTGCAGCGTGCGCGGGATCGGCGTGGCCGACATCGCGAGCACGTCGACCTCGAGCCGCAGCTGGCGCAGGAGCTCCTTCTGGGCGACGCCGAAGCGCTGCTCCTCGTCGAGCACGACCAGGCCGAGGTTCTGGGGCACGACGTCGCGCGAGAGCACCCGGTGCGTCCCGACCAGGACGTCCACCTTGCCGGCGGCGAACTCGGCCAGCACCTTCTTCACCTCGGCCGGAGCCCGGAACCGCGACACCATCTCGACTCGCACCGGAAAGTCGCGGAAGCGCTCGCGCAGGGTGGCCGCGTGCTGCTGGGCGAGGATTGTCGTCGGGACGAGCATCAGCACCTGGCGGCCGGCGGCGGCGACCTTGAACGCCGCCCGCACCGCGACCTCGGTCTTGCCGAAGCCGACGTCGCCGCAGACGAGCCGGTCCATCGGCTGGGGCGCCTCGAGGTCCTGCTTCACGGCGTCGATCGCGACGCCCTGGTCGTCCGTCTCGTCGAAGGGGAACGACGCCTCGAGCCGCGCCATCCACTCGTCGTCGGGCCCGACCGCCGGCCGCGTCGCCGTCTGGCGGCGGGCGTAGAGCGCGAGCAGCTCCCCGGCCAGCTCGCGCACGGCCACGCGGGCACGGCTCTTGAGCGTGCTCCAGGCCTTCCCGCCGAGCTTCGCCAGCGAGGGCGCCCGGCCGTCGGCCCCGACGTAGCGGCTGACCTTCGCCAGCTGGTCGTGCGGCACGTAGAGGCGATCGTCGCCGCGGAACTCGAGGTAGAGGTAGTCGCGGACGACGCCGCCGACCTCCTTCGTGTCGAACCGGATGAAGCGGCCGACGCCGTGGTCCTCGTGTACGACGTAGTCGCCGCTGCGCAGGTCGGCGACGGTCGAGAGCGCCCGGCCGCCGAACCGGGCCGGGCCGCGCGTGCCGCGGCGGCGCAGGAGCTGGGCGGCGGGCAGGACGGCGACGCGCAACGCGGGCGAGACGAAGCCCTGCCGAAGCGGCGAGACGACGAACGCGACGCCGGCCTCGTCCGGCCCGTGCCCGCCGGGCGCCGGCACGGACGCCTCGACGCGGCGCAGGGCCATGTGCGTGCGCCGGGCCTCGCCCAGGTGGGCGAAACAGACGAGCACCCGGTAGCCGGCCCGCACGAGCCCGCGCAGCTCGTTCTCTGCCTCGGCGATCCCGGTCGACGCGAGCGCCGGCGGCTGCGCCTCGAACTGGAACGGCTGGCCGAGCGGCATCTCCTCGAGCGCCGGCACCGACTCGATCAGGTCGGTGACGGCGTCGAGCTGGACGTAGCCACGGCCGCGGGCAACAGGGTCGCGCAGCCGCTCGGCGGCCTCGGCGTGCGCGCCCTCGACCTCGGCGACGAGGTCGGCGGGGTTCCAGGCCAGCACCGCCGCGCCGGCGACCAGCTCGGGGCCGAGCGGCACGAGCCCCTCGGGGACGTCGGTGCCCTGCTCGTCCTCGTCCCGGCCCCACCTCGAGTGCTCGATGTCGTGCCCGAAGTACTCGGCGGCGGGATGGATCAGCACGTGGCCGAGGTCGCGCAGCGAGCGCTGGGTGAAGACGGAGAAGGCCGAGAGGCGCTCGATCTGGTCGCCGAAGAACTCGACCCGGACGGGCTCGCGACCGGTGGTCGGGAAGACGTCGACCAGGCCGCCGCGGACGGAGAACTGGCCGCGTTCCTCGACGGAGTCGGCGCGCTCGTAGCCGGCCTCGGCAAGCGCCGAGACGAGGTCGTCGAACGGCAGGTCCTCCCCCAGCCGAACCTCGACCGGCGCCGGCCGCCGGTCTGGCGGATCGACCCGCTCGATCAACGCGTCGGCCGACACGGCGACGAGGCCGCCGCGGGAGAGGGTGTCGAGCGCGCGGTGGCGCTCGCCGACGAGGTGCGGCGCCGGGTCGAGGCCGCTGCCCCAGCCGACGCCGCGCGAGGGCAGGAACGCGGCCGTCTCGGGTGGCAGATAGGCGGCGGCCGACTCGGCCAGCGCGCGGGCCGCATCGTCGTCCGCGCAGACGACGGCGACCGCGCGCGGCTCGGCCCCTTCGCGCGAGTGCCACAGGGCGGCCGCGAGCGCCGGCAGGATCGGCTCGGCCACGCGGGCGCGGGTGATCCCGGCCGCCGTGCGGCGGGCGTAGGCGGCGAACGACGCGTCCCCGAGCAGGTAGGCAAGCGCAAGCTCGGCCCCGGCGAGGGGGCCGTCCACCTGCTGCTCCAAGCCGTCCACACGGGCATGGTAGGCTCCGTGCCGCCCTGCCGACGGAGGTCTCCTGGTGCGCCGACTGATCGTCTCGCTGTACGTATTCGTCCTGATGCTCGCACTGCCCGTCGCGGCGTTCGCGGCGGACACATCGGCGAACAGCGAGGGCAAGCCCACCGGGCACGACTGGACGCTGACGACGATCTTCTTCATCGCGCTCTCCATCCCCGTGCTGCTCGGGACGCTGACGCTGATCGACATCGCCCGTGGCAAGCACACCCAGCGCCACGACTGACGCCTTCCTGGCGCAGCTGTACGAGCTGCTGCGGATCGAGTCGGTCTCGAGCGACGGCGCCCATCCCGACGAGCTGCGCGCCGCGGCCGGCTGGATCGCCGACCTGATCGGCGGCGACGCCGCCGTCACCGCAGAGCACGGCAACCCCCTGGTCGACGGCGTCATCCCCGCCTCGCGGGCGGGTGCGCCGACGGTGATCGCCTACGGCCACTACGACGTCCAGGCGGTCGGGCCGCGCGACCTCTGGGACAGCGACCCCTTCGAGCCCGAAGTGCGCGACGGGTGGATCCACGCCCGCGGCGTGACGGACGACAAGGGCAACTTCTTCGCCGTCCTGCGCGCCGCGCTCGACCTGGCCGCCGCCGGCGAGCTGGGCGTGAACGTGCGCGTCTTCGCCGACGGCGAGGAGGAGATCGGCGGCCACTCCGTCATCCACCACCTGGCCGGTGTCGAGGGCGACTTCGGCGCGGCCGTGATCTTCGACGGCGGCATGGTCGACGCCCAACGGCCGGCGATCACGACCGGCCTGCGCGGCCTGGCCGGCGCCCAGCTGCGGCTCCGCACGGGCCGCCGCGAGCTTCACTCCGGCATGTACGGCGGCGCGGCGGCGAACGCCGTCCACGACCTGCACCGCGTCCTCGCCCGGCTGATCGACCTGCCCGAGGCGTTCTCCGCCGGCATCGCCCCGGTGAACGACTCCGAGCGCGCGTCCTGGGCGCAGCTGCCCGCGGGCGACGATCTGCTGCGTGAGGCCGGCGCCGTTCCCGCCGACGCGGCCGCCGGGGACGAGTTCTACGAGCGCACCGGCGCGCGGCCGTCGCTCACGGTGCACAGCCTCGGCGCCGGCGATCCCACCCTGCACAAGACGAGCATCGTGCAGGAGGCGCTCGCGTCCGTCTCGCTGCGGCTCGCGCCCGGTCAGGACGCCGACGCGATGTCCGAGCTCTTCGAGCGGACTCTGCGCGACGCCTGCCCGGCCGGCGCGACTCTCGAGGTGGAGATGTGGCCCCCCGCCCAGCCCGCGTGGATGGACCCCGAGCACCCGGTGCTCCGCAGCGGCTTCGACGCGATCGAGCGGGCCACCGGCGTCCGACCGCTGGCGGTGCGCTCCGGCGGCACGATCCCCGTCGCGGCGGCGTTCGCCGGCCGCGGCATCCCGACGATCCTCTCGGGGTTCGGCACCGACGACGACAACATCCACTCGCCCAACGAGCGGATGGAGCTGCGCCGGCTCGACTGGGCATACGCCTCGGCCCGCGAGATCTTCCGGGCGCTGCCTCAAGTCGTCTAGGCGACCGCAAGTTCCGTCCGTTTCTTGACGGTTGGGGCTTTACTCCGTCCGCCGTTCTCGATACCCTTGCGCCGCAATGCGGACGGCAGCGAGGGGAATGAGCGAGTACCAGGTGCGCGCGCGCCTCTACGACCCGCCCGAGGGCGTCCGCCGTCTCGACTCCAAGCTCGCCTGCTGGCGAATGAACGCCGCCCACATGCGCGGCGAGGAGATGCGCCGGGCGTTCGAGTCGCGCCTCGACAAGCGCACGCCCGACGTCGTCGCCGCCCCTGCCGCATCCGGCAAGGGCCCGCGCATCCGCCTGATCGCCTAGCGCGCCGTTCGGGGTCAGACCCCGAACGGAACCGTCACGTCTTTGCCACGACCGGCGTTCGGGGTCTGACCCCGGTTCTCAGCGCTCGTCGCCGACGCCGCGCGTCGCGCGCCAGGCGCCGGCGCCCGAGGGCTACGCGTGCACGAAGATGGGGACTGTCCCCGCATGCGCGGACAGTCCCCGAGGTCCGGTTGCCTACGCCTGGTCGACGCCGCGTGTCGCGCGGTACCCGGCATAGGCGCCCGCGCCGATCACGCCGACGGTGAGCGCCAGCTTGCGCAGCCGGCGCCGCTTCGGCTTCGGCTTCGGCGACTGCGCCGCCGCGTAGCCGGCCGCCATCGCCGCCGCAGCCCGGCGCAGCTCCGACCAGAGCTTCTCGTCGGTCATCGCGCCGGTCAGGTCGTCCGACCCGCGCAGGCGCTTGCTCGCCGAAGTGAGTGCGTCGCGGGTCTCGTTCATATGGTCTCGGAGGCGCGGATCGTCCTTCGCATCCCGCGCCTGGCGAACGATGCCCGGCGCGGCCCGGCCGATCTTCACGATGGTGACCGTGCGCTTGGGGTGGCGGGCCAGCGTCATGCCGACCTTCGCCGCCTTGCGCGGATGCTTGCGGACGAACCACAGCCCGGCTTTCGATCCAGTGCTCATGATCCAGACCATACCCGGGCGTATCGCGGCGGGAAACCCTTTACATCGGGCCCGTGCCGTTGAACCGGCGCATGGCCTCGTCCACCCCGTCGCGGACCACGACCCGGGTGCAGTCGGCGCCGCGGGCCACGAGATCGTCCACGGCGACGTCGGCCGGGAACGGCCGCAGCACCCAGTCGGCGACGGGCTGGCGCTCCCCCCGCTCGGGCCGCCCCACCCCGATCCGCACACGCACGAAGTCGGCCGTGCCCAGCGCCTCGCGCAGCGAGCGCAGGCCGTTGTGGCCGGCGAGGCCGCCGCCCGACTTCGCCCGCACGTCGCCGAGGTCGAGGTCGATCTCGTCGTGCACGACCACCAGCGCGTCGGGCTCGAGCTTGTAGAAGCGCATCGCCGCCGCGACGCTCTTGCCCGACACGTTCATGAACGTCTGCGGCTGCAGGAGCGCGAGCCGGACGTCGCCGTCGCGGCCCTCCGCCACCCGGCCCGAGAACTTGGACTTCCAGCCCAGCGACCACTCCTCGGCCAGCCGGTCGGTGACCATGAAGCCGAGGTTGTGCCGCGTCGCGGCGTACTCCGGGCCCGGGTTCCCGAGCCCGACCACGAGCAGATCGAGCGACGGGCCGAAGTCGCGCCGTCCGAGGCGCACCCCGCGTGCCGCCTACTCGGAGCTCGGCTCCTCGGCCGCGGCGGCTTCGCCCTCCCCGCCCTCGGCGGGAGCGCCCTCGCCCTCCTCGCCGGCCTCGGCAGCAGCCTCCGCAGCCGCGGCGGCCTCCGCCTCGGCCTCGGCGTCGGCCTCGAGCTCGGCCTCGGTCTTGAGCTCCTCCTCGGACACCGGCGCCGCGATGGTCGCGAGCACCGTGCCCTCGGGGTCGTCCGTGAAGGTGATCCCGGCGGGCGCCGTGATGTCGGAGAGCCGGATGGACTGGCCGATCTCGAGCGGCGAAACGTCGACGGTGATCGCGTCGACCAGGTCGGCCGGGAGCGCCTCGACGTGGAGCTCGTGGGTCGGCTGGCTGAGCGCGCCGCCCATGTTCACGCCCTCGGCGTGGCCCTCGAGGTGCACCGGGATCGAGGTGTTGATCTTCTGGTCGAGCCGGATCTCGTGCAGGTCGACGTGGATCACGCGGTCGCGCACGGGGTCGAGCTGGAACTCCTTGATCAGTGCCGGGCGAGTCTTCTTCCCGTCGACGGTCACGTCGAAGATCGTGTGCATGCCGTGGCCGACCGCCTGGCGCAGCGCGCGCGCGTTGATCGCGATGGCCTCGGTCTCGGACTGCTGCGAGTAGATGACCCCGGGGATGTCGCCCGCCTCGCGCATCGCCTTGGCGTCCTTCGTCCCGCGGCCCTCACGCAGCCGCACCTCAAGCTTGACTCGCTCCATGCCTTATCTCACCACCGGTCGTCGATCGGGATCAGAACAGCTGATTCCCGCCGTGGAACAGCCCCGACACGGAATCGTCGTTGAAGACGTTGCAGATGGTATCAGCCAGAATTGGCGCCACCGACAGCACCTGCACCTTGTCCGGGCGGTGGAGCGGGTTGATCGGGATGGTGTCCGTGACGACGACCTTCTCGAACACGCTCTTCTCGAGCCGCTCGAGCGCGGGGCCGGAGAAGACCGGGTGCGTCGCGCAGGCAAACACCCGCGTCGCCCCCTCCTCCATCAGCGACACGCCGCCCGCGCAGAGCGTCCCGGCGGTGTCGATCATGTCGTCGAGCAGGATGCAGACCTTGCCGCGCACGCGGCCGATGACGTTCGTCACCTCGGCCTCCTGGTGGCCCGGCCGCTCCTTGGTGATCAGCGCCAGCTGGCCGCCGAGCATCTCCGAGAACTTCTTGGCGAGCTTCACCCGGCCCGCATCGGCCGAGACGACGACGACGTCCTCGCGGTCGACGTCGAGCAGGTCGTTGAAGTAGCCCGCCAGCATCGGCGCGGCGGTCATGTGGTCGACGGCGCCGTCGAAGAAGCCCTGCAGCTGGCCGGCGTGCAGGTCCATGGTCAGGACGCGGTCGACGCCGGACGCCTCCAGGATGTCGGCGACGAGCTTCGCGGTGATCGGCTCGCGCGGCATGCTCTTCTTGTCCTGGCGGCCGTACGGGTACCACGGCATGACGGCGGTGATCCGCTTGGCCGAGGCCAGCCGGGCCGCCTGGGCCATGATCAGGAGCTCCATCAGCGAGTCGTTGGTCGGCGACGAGCACGACTGCACGATGAACATGTCGGCGCCGCGGATCGACTCCTGGTAGCGGACGTAGACCTCGCCGTTCGTGAACGTCTTCAGGAGGACGTCGCCGAGCTCGATGCCGATCCGGGCGGCGATGTCCTCGCCGAGGGCCGGGTTGGAGCGGCCGGAGAAGAGCATGAGCCGCTTGTGCGGCGCCCGCTCCATCCAGCTCGCGTGCTCGGCCGCGCTCATCGTGGCCACCGACATGCCGGCCGCCGGGAAGAGCGGCAGGGGCGTCTCGAGACTAACCGCGCTTTCGTCGTCCATATCCCTCGATGTTCTTCTGGTGGGCACGGGCAACGGCGAGCGCGTCGGGGGGAACGTCCTCGGTGATCACCGATCCCGCCGCTGTCCACGCGCCGTCTCCAATCGTCACGGGTGCGACGAAGACATTGTCGCAGCTGGTGTGGACATCCTTGCCGATCGTCGTCCGCTGCTTGACCCGCCCATCGTAGTTGGCGGTGATCCCGCCCGCGCCGATGTTCGTCCCCTCGCCGATGGTGGCATCGCCGATGTAGGACAGGTGGGGCACCTTCACCCCCGCAGCGAGCAGCGAGTTCTTGATCTCGACGAACGTCCCCGCCTTGGCGTCGTCGGCCAGCTCGGCGCCGGGGCGCAGGTAGCAGAACGGCCCCACGCTCGCCCCGGGGCCGATCGTCGCGTCGATCACGACGGCGTGCGGGCCGACCGTCGCGCCCGCGCCCACCCGGGTGGCGCCGCGCAGGACGGTGAACGGCTCGATCGTCGCGTCGGCCGCCAGGCTGACCGTGGGCTCGATCCAGGTCGAGGCCGGGTCGACGATCGTCACGCCGGCCAGCATGTGGGCCACGTTGATGCGGTCGCGCAGGAGCGCCGAGGCGGCGGCGAGGTCGGCGCGCGTGTTGATGCCGAGCGCGACGGTCGGGTCGTCGTGCAGGTGGCCGGCGACCGTCTGACCGTCGCCGACGAGCAGGCCGACCGCGTCGGTCAGGTAGAGCTCGCCCTGGTCGTTCGCCGTCGAGAGCCGCTCGAGCGCGGGCCAGAGCAGGTCGGTGCGAAAGACGTAGATGCCGGAGTTGACCTCGGTGAGCGCGCGCTCGTCGGGCGAGGTGTCCCGGAGCTCGACGATGCGCTGGACGCTCCCGTCCGGGCCGCGGACGATGCGGCCGAAATCGGCGCCGATCGTCTCGGTGCGGTTGAACGTCAGCACGGCTGCCGCCGCCCCCGCCTCGGCCCGCGCGGCCGCGAGGTCGGCGAGGCTGGCCGGATCGGTGAGGGGGTGGTCGCCGTTCATGACGACGACGTCACCGGCGAACCCTTCGAGGGCGCTTCGCGCCGTGCGGGCGGCGTCGCCGGTGCCGAGCGGGTGGGCCTGCGTGACCGCCTCGACGCCCTCGGGCAGGATGGCGCGCACGTCCTCGCTCTCGGCCCCGACCACGACGACGGTGCGGTCGGGCGCGAGCGCGGCGACCGCGGCGAGCCCCCACGCGAGCACCGGACGTCCGCACGCCTTGTGCAGCAGCTTCGGCGTCGCCGACTTCATCCGCGTCCCCCGGCCTCCGGCCAGGATCACGCATGCGAGCGGCGAGGTGGTCATGTCGGTGCTCTTGGGCGGTCGGTGCTCGAAGCTGGGGCGCCTGGATTCGAACCAGGGATCACGGGACCAAAACCCGTTGCCTTACCACTTGGCCACGCCCCACCGGGCGGGCTGCCGGGCCGAGCGAGTATACCGAGCGCGGCGCCGCCAGGCGCTCAGGCGCCGAAGTCCAGGTACGCCTGGAGGCGGTAGCGCCCGGCCGCTCCCGGAGCGACCGTGAGCACCGCGCCGACGACGGCCTGTTGCGGCGTCGAGCTCGGATTGGCGCCGTCCTCGGACCATCCGCTGAAGAGTCCGCGGACGTTGACGGCCCCGATCCACGAGACGGGCCCCTCGAGCCCCGCATGGTCGACCAGCGCGGCCATCGACGGCACCGGCGCGCGGCCCCTGCCGGACCCCGGATGGCCGTGGAGCCAGACGACGTCGCCGTTGCGACCGCTCTGAAAGCCCTGACCGGCGTACCGGCCCGCCACAGCGGCCAGGGTCCTGGCCGCGCGGTCGGCGTCGTTGGGGCGGAACGCCGCGCCGTCAGTGGGCCCGACGAACCACGCCTGCTCTCCGGCGCCGATCGCCGCAAGGTCGGATGGTGCAAGCCCGTAGAAGTCGTGCAGGAGGCGGTCGACGCCGTGGAGATCGGGGGTGGTTGCCCCCATCAGAGGCGCGACCAGCCTGTCGAATGCACCCAGCTGCGCGCCCCCGTCGGCCACCCCGAGGTACATCCAGGAGCCGGCGGGAGCCTCGTCGAAGAGACTGGGTGAAAACAGCGGCCCGGGCCGGTAGCCGTTCGCCGGCAGGTGCGGCGCGGCGCGCAGCCACACGCCGCGGCTGTTCGCGCCGATGGCGAAGGCGGTGTCGGCCAGGCCGAGCGCATCGGTGAGGGTCTGTGTTCCCGAGGGTTGCCCGTCGCGCATCCACAACTTGCGAAGTCCGCCCGCGAGGTCGCCGCGCGTGTACCCGACGAGTGCGGCGCCGCGGGCATCGAGACCGGAGAACGCCGAGGTGAACCGCCCGTCGGAGGCGATCGACGGATCCTTCCCGGCCGCGGTCGCGATCGCCTCACGCAGCGTGGTCTCGGAGCCCGCCCAGAGCCATGCAGTGTCCGAGAGCGCCGAGTACCCGACCCAATGCCCGCGGCCGCGATAGAGCGAGAAGGCCCCGTCCGAGCCGGTGCGTGTGTAGTGGGGCGCGAGCCAGCGGGCCAGCCCGTCGCGATCCGACACCTGGCTGTAGAAGAACGCGTCAGTTGTCGGCGACCCGTCCTCGCCGCGCACGGCGCGCCGGGACACCACGACCTCCGAGGACTCGCCGGTGAGCGAGCGGAACATCTGCTTCGGCCCTTCGGCGAAGTCGGCCCCGACCATCAAGCGGACGAGATTGCCCATCGAATCCTCGGGGTCGAAGCCGTTCAGGCCGCGCACGTGCGCACGCACCCGCGTCATCGCCTGCCACGCCGCACCTGCGCCCGGCGTGCGCACGTAGAGCAGCGATCCGGCCGGAGCAAACGCGGCGCCGGGCCCCGGGTCGCCGGGCGTGGCCGGCGCCGCGGAGCCGCCCGATCGGGATGCGGCGCCGTGCCCGCAGCCCGCGGCGAGGACGAGCCCCGCGACCACGGCGACGGTCGCTGGAATCCGGAAGGAGATCACCCTCCTGCCATCGGCGGCGGGCGACGGTGCTTGAGGGCGCGCTAGACCCTATGTAGGTTCGCGCCGCGGGTTGATCTGAGCGGCCAGACCCTCGATCGTGCAATCGCGGGTTTGTCTGGCCGAGGATGGGCCTCGGCTGACCGCAGACGAGGAGGGTCTGGCCGTGACACAGACGATGACA